>DATKEE010000026.1:0-18678 GCA_035544555.1 Candidatus Methylomirabilota bacterium | reverse complement strand
ATTAATTGGAGCCGATATGGCTCAATTTCTATCGAGGGGGTGGATAGAGCGGGTTGGAGGGATTGGGGAGGTTTGGAGGAAGTTGTAGGAAAAAGGCGCAACCCATTGGCAAGGGTTGCGCCGTGTGGAGCCTGGAAGCCTGATTATGGAAGGGCTACTGGATCAATCGAAGGCGTGTCCGGCGCAGCAGAGGACGTTTCGGACTTTGTGGCGGACCAATTCCTTCACGCGAGTGCGGGCGGGTGCCAGGTATTTGCGTGGATCGAATTCCTTCGGGTTTTCGGCGAGTACCTTGCGGATGCCGGCGGTCATGGCCAGTCGGAGATCGGTATCGATGTTGACCTTGGTGCAGCCGGTTCTGCGGGCGACCTCGATATCGGCTTCGGGCACACCGGCTGTGTCTTCTCCCATTTTGCCGCCAAATTTGTTGATCTCGCTGACCAGTTCCTTGGGAACGCTGGAGGCGCCATGCAGGACGAGTGGATAGTCACCGAGTCCGGCATCCATGAGGGCTTTTTTGATGGCCTTGAGCCGGTCGAGATCGAGGCGCTGGTGTCCTTTGAACTTGTAGGCCCCATGTGAATTACCGATTGCCACAGCCAGGGAATCCACGCCGGTTTGCTTGACGAATTGGACGGCTTCATCTGGGTGGGTGTAAACGCCACCTTTGGAGTAGCCGCCCCCTTCTTCGCCGTCATCGTGCTGGGCGCCAACCAATTGGCCGAGTTCACCTTCGACAACGCAATTGTGTTTGTGGGCGTATTCGACCACCTTACGGCAGACTTCCACGTTTTTCTCGAAGGGCTCGTGACTGCCGTCAATCATGACACTGGTGAAGCCCTCATCGATGCACTCCTTGCAAAGATCGAAGGAATCGCCGTGATCGAGGTGAATTGCGATGGGGATATTGGAGAGGCTGACGGCGGCTTCGATGAGTTTTTTGAGATAGACGGGATTGGCGTATTGGCGCGCGCCCTTGGAAATCTGGAGCATGACGGGGGCTTTTTCCTCCTCGCAGGCCTCGACGATCGCCTGGAGCAGTTCCATGTTGTTCACATTGAAAGCGCCGAGCGCGTATTTTCCCTTAAGCGCCTTGGCGAAAAGGTCCTTGGTGTGTGTAAGTGGCATATAATCTTCTCTGACTTCGCGTTCGGTCGCCTGAATGAGCACCGAAATGGAGCCGCATACTAGGAATGGGACCCGCAAAAAGAAATAAAAATGTCCGGATTGTCGGCTGGACCGGGAGTCCTGAACGGGGGTGCGAGCCGGGGTGCGGTGGCGGTGAAGGCCCGGTGCGCAGGCAAAGTAAGGTTGCTTTGGGAATACCCACCCCCTAAGGTGAGCGCGTGCCGGCTGGTGCCGATTGCCGGGCTTCCGGACGCGGGCGGGTTTGATGGGCCGGAGCTTCCACATCGTAGTCAAAAACTTTCCAGATGGTTGGGTCGTTAACCGCGAGCGAAGAAGCGCAACTGCTGCAGACGATTGAGATGTTCGAAGTGATCACTCAGTCGCAGCCGCATGATTACCAGTCGTTGGAGATCCTCAAGGAGGCCTATTTCAAGCTCGGGAGACAGAAGGACGTCGTCAACACGTCCAAGCAGATTGCCCAGGCGTACGTTCAGTTGGGCCAGTTGTCGTCGGCGATCCTCGAGTATGAAACCATCCTTCAGCGCTATCCGGACGACCCCGACGTTCTCGGCGCGCTTTCCGAGATCGAGTCCAAGGCCACCAGCCTGAACACGCTTCCGACGATGGATGCGGAGGCGTCGCCCAAGGCGGCCGCCGGAAAGGGCAGGGCCAGGGCGGGGGGGAAGGGAGCGGATGAGATCGACGACGGGCAGCAGGCGATGCACAAGATATTTGTGGAGGGGAAGATCATCTCGTCGGCTGACTTTGACAGTTGCTGGCCGGTCCAGAATTCCTCCGAGGAGGCCGGGAGCATCGCCGAGCCTTTCATTCAGATTCTGGCCGACCGGCAGCTGGTGCCGCTGGATCAGTCGCTCAAGCTGCTTTGCGACAAGTCGCGGCTCGGCTATTTGCTGCTGGAGCGGTACGACATCGACATGGAACTGGCGCGGACCTTTGCCCGGGACGTCTGCCAGCGCTGGTGTGTGGTGCCCTTCGACCGGATGAGCAAGTCCGTGCTTGTGGCGACCGCCAATCCATTCAACAAACAGGCCACCCGGGAACTGGAGAGTGCCGCCCACGGCCGGCTGCTGTGGTACATCGCTCCGCCCGCGGATCTGATCAAGGTGCTGAGGAAGATCTTCCGTTAACTCCCATGCCTCCCGTCAAATCATTTGGAGAACGCATTGCCGACGCCTTGGTGGAGGACGGCCTGTTGACGACGAATCAGGTGGAGGAGCTGCTGGAGCAGCAGCGAAAGGAGGGGACGCGCCTGCTCAAGCTCGTCATCGAAAAGGCCTACGTCAGCGAGCAGGACATGGTGGTATCCATGGGCCGGGTGCTGAACACGCCTCCGATCAATTTGGCGCGGGTGGGCCTGGATCCGGATGTGGTTGAACTGCTGCCGCGTGAGGTGGCGCAAAGCCACAAGGTGGTTCCCATCTCCCGGTTGGGCGGGAAGCTCTTCCTGGCCATGGCCGATCCGCTGAACGTGCTGGCGATCGACGACGTCAAGCGGATCACGAAGATGGAGGTCTCCCCGATGATTGCGGCGGAACGGGCGATCATCGACCGGCTCAACAACCTGGATTCCTCCAGTGGTGGGACGATGGAGGACATCATTCAGGATGCCGCGCGCCAGGAGGAGGACGATTCCGAGAACATCGAGATCACTCGCGAGACGACTGAGCAGGTCAACCTCGACCAGTTGGCGGCCTCCAGTGAGGAGGCTCCGGTCATCAAGCTGGCGAACCTGATCCTGGTGCAGGCCATCAAGGACCGGGCGAGTGACATTCACATTGAGCCTTTCGAGAAGATGGTCCGTCTGCGCTACCGGATTGACGGTGTTCTGGTGGACATGACACCTCCTCCGAAGAACCTCCAGGTGGCGCTGGCGTCCCGTCTGAAGATCATGAGCAGTCTGGACATTGCCGAACGCCGTCTGCCCCAGGATGGCAGGATGCGGGTGCGCCTGGGTGGGCGGGACATCGATCTCCGGGTGTCGTTTCTCCCCACGGTTCACGGCGAGAAGTGTGTGCTCCGGGTGCTCGACAAGTCGAACCTGTCCGCCAGCATGGACAAGCTCGGGCTTGATGAAGAGACCTTCGTGCGATTCAAGGCGGCGGTGGATGCGCCGCACGGGTTGTTGCTGGTCACCGGGCCCACCGGCTCCGGAAAGACCACGACGCTCTATTCCGCGCTGAACGAGCTCAATAATCCGGATTACAACATTGTCACCGTGGAGGATCCGGTTGAGTTCCAGATAGCGGGAATCAACCAGGTGCCCGTAAAGAAGGAAATCGGGCTGACCTTCGCCAACGCGCTCCGTTCCATTCTGCGGCAGGATCCCGACATCGTCATGATCGGTGAGATTCGTGATACCGAGACCGCCGAGATCGCGGTGGAGGCGGCGCTCACCGGACACCAGGTGCTGTCCACGATGCACTGCAATGACGCGCCCGGCGCCATTTCCCGTCTGGACGACATGGAGATTGCGCCGTTTCTGATCTCTTCATCGGTGATTCTCGCCTGTGCCCAGCGATTGGTGCGACGAATCTGCCCGAGTTGCAAGGAGACCATCACCTATCCGCCGAAGATGTACAAGGATCTCGGCATCGATCCGTCCTTTTTTGAGGGCGTTCCGCTGCACAAAGGCCGCGGCTGCGAGCGATGCAAGAATTCGGGTTATGCCGGACGGCTCGCCATCATCGAGGCGATGACCATCACCGACGAGATTCGCAAGGCGATCATCGCCCGGCAGAGCGCGGCGGAGATCGGCAAGATCGCCATTGCCCAGGGTATGAGAACGCTCCGGACGGCCGCGCTCGAGAAGGCGCGCGATGGTGTCACCACGCTGGAACAGGTGCTCGTGGTCACCGCCGGCGCCACCTGACAGTTTTCCGGCGCCACCCGCCACACTGACACCGGACCCCCATCCGTCGGCGCACGTCCATTTTTACACATGCTCGCCCTCGAAGCCGCGCTGCAGAGAATTCTTGAGGCCGTTCCGCGGCCGCGCCCCGAAACCGTTCAACTCCCGGAGGCCGGCGGGCGTTTCGCGCTGGAGTCCATCGACGCGCCGATGGATCTGCCTCCATTCGACAACTCCGCCATGGATGGCTACGCGGTGCGATCGGAGGATGTGGCCGCGGCCGGCGCGGGCCAGCCAGTGAAGCTGGCATTGTCGGGACGCATTGCGGCGGGACAAACGGCCGGCCGCGCATTGGAGCCGGGGCAATGCCTGAGGATCTTCACCGGTTCCCCGCTGCCCGTCGGAGCCGACGCGGTCGTCATGCAGGAGGATGTCCGATTGCCGGATCATTCTGGCGGAAATTACGTTGAAGTAGTCGAACGCGTGCGTCCCTGGGAGAATGTGCGGTTCCGCGGAGAGGATGTCAGGACGGGATCGCGGCTCATTGAAGCGGGGGAACGGATCGGAATGGGGCAACTCACGCTGCTTTCGGCGACCGGCAAGTCGAGTGTGTCCGTGGGGTCGCAACCGTTGGTGGGGTTGATGGCCACAGGAAGTGAACTGCGCGAACCCGGCACACGCCTGGAACCGGGGCAGATTTATGAGAGCAACCGCCTGGGGTTGGCGCATCTGACGCGGGCGGCCGGGGGTGTCCCGCGCCCGTTCAGCCTGGTGCGCGATGATCCGGAGGAGACCCGTCGCGCGTTGGAGAAGGCACTCGAGGAGGTGGACTATCTGGTGACGAGCGGTGGGGCCTCGGTGGGAGAATTCGATCTGGTCAAGGAAGCATTCGCGGCGCTGGATGGGACGGTGACGTTCTGGAAAGTGGCGATCAAACCGGGAAAGCCGTTCGTATTCGGGCGACTGGCGAACAAGCTGTTTTTCGGTCTTCCGGGAAATCCGGTCTCCTCGTTGGTTACCTTCCTCCTGCTGGTTCGTCCGGCCTTGTTGCGGTTTCAGGGAGCACGCGATGTGGCGCTGTCAGCGAGTCAGGGAGTGCTCGGAGCCGGGGTGGAGAACCCGGGTGACCGCCGGCACTTCATGCGTGTGAAGTTGAATGCGGACGGAATGGTCTGGCCTTGCGCACGGCAGGGATCCCACATGATGAGTTCGCTTGCCGGGGCGAATGGTCTGATCGATGTACCGCCGGGGATGCGGCTTGCAACCGGTTGCCCGGTGTCGGTATTTCGGTGGGATTGAACGGAGCCGAAGCGGAGCGTCGGGGAAGGGAGACCTTGGGGTGGCCTCAGAAGCGGCGCTTGGGTACCGTGAGCGGAGGAGGGACCTGGACCTGCGCGGCACCAACGGAAGGTTGATTCATGGAAGTGGGACGGGCATCGAGGCTTCCCCCGTAGCGCGGCTCCTCGCGGTTCTCAGGCAAGGTGCGGCTCGAGAAGGAGGGAAAGGTCGGGAGATTGCCGCGGCTTGGGCTGCTGGTCACCTGCCAACCCTCGGAGGTCACCGGACTGACGGGCGGGGAAATCGCGTTACCAGGGCGATTGAGCGGATCTTGAATCGAGGAGCCATCGGACGTTCCGGCCAGTGGGTTTAGCAGTTTTTTGAAGTCGTCGAGGTAAGAAGTGCCTTCGTTGAAGGCGTTGAACTCTCCTGTCCCCGGCGACAAGGGGTTGGAGAAGGGGGACATCACAAAGCTGCCGGAGTTGTTCTTGGCGGAATCGTAAAGATCCCGTCCGGTGAGTGACGGGGTGTTCCAGGCGGAGAATCCCGAAAGGTCGGGACCCCCGGTCCGCGAAAAACCGGGCGTGGAATAATAGTCACTGAAGGAAAACCCCCCTCCCTGACTGTCGTCGTGTCCGCCGAAATCGAAGTCATCGGACTGACGGACCGGCGCGTTCCGGTTTTGTGCGTTTGAATCGAACCAAAACGAGGAACCGGAGTCCGCTTCTTCAGAGCCGCGGGCGAAGCCCTTGACACCCAAGGCTTCCTCCGCTGTGGGGAGATCGCCCGGGGTTTGGAAAATCCAATTGGACTGACGGTCCAGCAATTGTTGCTTTCTGCGGCTCACCGCGCCACCCGAGGTGCTGGGTGGGCTGACAAAGGGAGCAGCCCCCCCGCCGCCGTTTCCGAAGGAATTGCCCGGGATGGGGGCCGGACTGTTCGATGGCACTTTTTCGGTTCCACCTGAAAACTCAATGCGCTCTCCCGCTTGCGCGGGAATTCCCGCAGCCAGCGTTCCGCAGACGACGGCCACCAGCAGTCCCGCGCGGGGGCGCGGAAAGAGGCCGGAGGTTGGGAAAGCGGTGTTCACGGCAATCGATTGCAAGGTGCCAAAACTAGCCCATTGGACCGCGCGACGCAATGCCTAATTCGTCGAGTCGAGGCGGGTCGGGGCGAAGGGACGGCCGGATCGATCCGAAGCAGCCGTCCCCCGCGCGTATTCTTCCGTCCGGGTCCGGTGTTGCAGTGTGGGAATCCGTTCTGTAGCTTGGGCGAACACAGTCATGACATTGACCGAAAAGATTCTGGCAAGAGCGGCGGGAAAAGCCCGCGTGCAGGCGGGGGATAATGTCTGGGTCAACGCGGACATTCTCATGACTCACGACGTATGCGGACCGGGAACGATCGGCGTATTCAAGCGGGAATTCGGCGCCTCCGCGAAGGTCTGGGATCGTCACCGCGTGGTGATCATTCCCGATCATTACATTTTCACGGCGGATTCGAAGTCGAACCGCAACGTCGATATCCTGCGCGACTTCGTCAAGGAACAGGGGTTGCCGTATTTCTACGACGTCATTGATGATCCGGACGGGCATTGGGTGTTCGATCCCTCGAAGGGGATGTTGAGCCGCCAGTATGGCGAGCGCTATGCCGGGGTCTGTCACACGGCGCTCCCTCAGAAGGGCCACACCCGGCCCGGCGAAATCCTTTTCGGCACCGACTCCCACACCTGCATGGCGGGCGCCTTCAATGAGTTTGCGACGGGGATTGGAAACACCGATGCGGGCTTTGTGCTGGGGACCGGCAAGCTGTTGATCAAGGTTCCGGAGACGATGCACTTCCGGTTGGAAGGCAGCCTTCAGCCGGGGGTCATGGCCAAGGACGTCATTCTACATTGCATTGGAGAGATTGGATTCGACGGGGCGACATACCGGGCCATGCAATTCGATGGCTCCGGAGTCGCCGGGTTGTCGATGGACGACCGGATGACCGTGGCGAACATGGCGATCGAAGCGGGAGGCAAGAACGGCATTTTTGAGTTCGACTCCAAAACCCAGGCACTGGTCGATGCCCGCACCCGCCTGAACAACACCCGCCAGGATTACGAACCTGTCGAGCGCGACCGTGACGAAAAGTTCGTTTATGAACTCGTGGTTGATCTTTCCAAGCTTGAACCCACGGTGGCATGTCATCCGGACCCGGGCCAGCGGCGACTGGCCAGGGAAATGAACTCCGTCAAGCTTGACCGCGCCTACATCGGTTCCTGCACCGGGGGCAAGACCAGCGACTTCCTTGAGTTCGCACGGGTGCTTCGAGGCAAGCGTGTGAGCATCGACACCTTTGGCGTGCCCGCAACGCCGGAGATTGTGCGTGACCTGCAGACCGCGCGCTGGGAGGACAAGACCGTCTGGCAGATCCTGGTCGAGGCCGGCGTGCAAATGACCGAGAACGCCGGTTGTGCCGCCTGCCTGGGAGGGCCCGTGGATACCTTCGGACGGATGAATACACCGATGAAATGCATCAGCGCCACCAATCGGAATTTCCCGGGACGCATGGGGCATAAGGAATCACAAGTCTTCCTCGCCTCCCCGGCGACCGTGGCGGCCAGCGCCATCACCGGGCGGATCACCGATCCGCGGGAGTTGATGAAGTTGATGAATTAGCCCGCGCCCGGCCAGCGTTGAACCTCGCCGGCCATCCATTGAACGCCGACGCCCTTCCCGACGTGAAAGAGCCGGCGGTTTCAATTTCAGCATCGGATGTCTCGTGGAGCGGGCGTGCCTGCCGCGGTCTGGTGCTGATTGCGCTGGGATTTGCTCCACTTGCGACGGGAGCGGTCCGCGGGCAGGACTTCTTTTTCCTCCAGGCGCTGGCTGCGGCCTTGTTGATTCTGTGGGGCATTCGCCGATTTCACAGGGCCGCCCCTTGGCGTCCACCGGCCGCGTTGGACTGGGTCGTTGGGGGCTTTGTGGGATACGCGCTGCTCGGTTACGCGGTGGCCGACATCGAATATGTGGCGCGGCAGGAGGTGATCAAGGTGGGGGTGTATGCCACGTTCTTCCTCGTCATCCGGGACACGTTTCGCTCGCCCGACACGATCCGCAGGCATCTTGAAGTGTTGTTGATTCTGGGTGCGATCATCAGTTGTTCCGCCATTTATCAGTGGATGGCTGGATCGGATCGGGTGTGGACCTTTCAACGGCCGGAGGTGTACTCGGGCCGCGGTTCGGGGACCTACATTTCTCCCGATCACTTCGCCGGGTGGCTGGGCCTGCTCCTTCCGCTGGGGCTGGTGCGAATGTCCGGCGCTTGTCGTTCCAGGAAATGGAGGGTTGGGATGGGGATTCCAGTCGTTTTGATGGTGGCCGGCCTGGTGTCGAGCCGGTCCCTCGGGGGGCTTTTGGCCAGTGGGATTGGGACATTGGTTTTCTGCATCCACCTGCACACAAGGAAGACCTCCTGGAGGACGCTGGCGGGTTATTACGGGATGACTTTGCTCTTGTTCGCGTGCTTTGTTCAAGTGGCCACCGCTCCGGCAGGCGTTACGAATTCGGTGGTGGACCGTCGGGTGGAGGAGTCCGCAACCACGCTGGGCGGGTACATTGAACTTCGGCGGCTGATCTGGGAGCCGGCGCTGTCCATGTGGCTCGATCATCCCTGGTGTGGTGTCGGTCCCGCCCATTTCGATTACCGCTTTCGTGAATACCGCATGGGAGCGCTTCAAGCGCGGCCGGACCGCGTCCACAATGACCTGCTCAACGCGCTCGCTGATTGGGGGCTGGTGGGGACGGGCTTATTGCTGGTGGGGATTACTTTGGGTTTCCGATCCGGATTTCGCTTGATGAGGGCGGATGCGTTCTGGCGCCGCTGCGTAGCGGATGTTGAAAGGGGCAGGGGTGAGTGGGTGTTTGGTTTGATGCTGGGATCGGCGGTTTTGCTGATTCATTCGCTGGTTGATTTCAACCTGCATATTCCCGGCAGCGCTCTCCTGTGGGTGTCGTTTCTGGCCTGGATCTGCAATCTTGATCCGAACCGGAGCAGGGTGCGGAGTGAGCGGTTTCTGGTGTGGGGATCGAGGGCTGCCGGCATGGTCGCGCTGACGATCGCCTTGTTGCTTGTATGGCTGCTGGGCCGGTGGGCTGCCGAGCAGCGCTGGCTGGCCGGGGCCGGGCAGGCTGGGGCAAGAGTGCCGGAACAGGAAGCAGGCTTGCGGGGGGCGTTTCTCGTTGAGCCGGGAAACTTCGAGACCGCCGGCAGGCTGGGGGAGATTCTCCGACTGCGAGGTTGGGTGGGAGGCGAAGATTATCGGCTGTTGACCGGGGAGGCGATGCTTTGGTTCGAGCGGGCGATGGCTCTCAATCCTCATGACCCCTACAGCCGGCTTCGTTACGGCATGTGCCTTCATTGGCTGGGGCGTCATGAAGAGGCGGGACAGTATTTCGAGGAGGGGCTGAAATTGGACCCCCAAGGCTACTACGCGAACGCTTTGATGGGGTGGCACTTTCTCCAACTGGGAGATTGGGATGAGAGTGGACGTTGGTTTGAGAAATCCCTTGAACTGCTTCCCGCTCCGCAGAATGCCATCGCCCCCGCGTACCTGGCCATCCTCCAACAGGTGCGTAATCGTCCGGAGTTCGCCCCCGGGAGGTGACCTCCCACGCAAGCCGGTTGGTCGCCGGTCGGGCCACCCGGGTGTTGGCGCGGGGACGTTTGGAGTCCGGGGAATGCGCGCAAGCTCTTGCAATAATGACGGGTAAGCGGGGCATTTCGAAAATATTAAATTGACAATAATTGCGTTCCCCTTAACCTGCCCCTCGCCATTCAATTTTATCCAGAAATCCAGGAGCAACTATGAAATACATCGGACGCTTCACGAGTCGGCTCGCTGTCTGCGGCCTCGCCTTGGCAGCCCTCACTACTTTTGTCAACACGTTGGAGGCTCAGACCGCCAAGCAGGGAACGGCGGAGGTGCGGAAGATTCTAGGAACGCAGGCCAAATACAGCACCAGCGGAAACAACGTTTGGATCCCGCTGAAGGTTGGCAATGTCCTGAATGCCGGCTCCGTGGTTCAAACCGGTCCCGGCACAACGGTGGATCTTTTTCTGGGGAGAAATGGACCGACGGTTCGTCTCACCGAGGGAACCACGTTGAGCATCGACAAGCTGACCCACACCAGCGTCAGTGGTGAGGATGTCATCGACACGCAGTTGGATCTGAAGGAAGGCCGCATTCTCGGAAGTGTTCGCAGGCTCGCCGCCGCGTCACGCTACGAGGTCAAGACACCCACCGGCGTTGCCGGCATTCGCGGCACGGATTACGACATCAGTGGTTCGGGCGTGATCACCTGCGTGCAGGGCAACATCCTGTTTGCCTACGTGAATCCAAATGGCGAGATCACGACCCACAATCTGATGGATGCGCAAACCTTCGTTCCGGGTCGCGGTGTGACGCCGACCCCGCCCGAACTGCTCCGGGCTTTGAACGAGGCCGTCGCCAATCTTAACCTGATTGTTCAGCCTACCGACACGCCAACCGCCCAGCCGACCTACGATCCGGCCGTGGATCCCTTCGTCTCCCCGGTGACCGGGGCGAACGTTGACTGAAGTGCCGGCCACTTCAGCCCGGAACCGCTGCCGCGCGGGATTCCTTTCGACATCAACCCGAAGGCGAACTTGAGTCGCCTTGGGGTTTTTGCTTTCCTCATGGATCGTGCGACGCGAATCCTTCAACTGGATTCCCTTTACCCTGGCCGTCGGGATTCTGGGTTTCATACTCCTCCTTCGCGTTCCCGCCATTGAGGATCGACTGGAATTCCTGGATCACCTGGAGCACCGCGCCTACGACTGGCGGGTTCGCTTCTCCCAAAAGTTTCCACAGGAGAAATCCTCACGTCTCGCGGCCATCTTCCTGGACGAGGCGACCCTGAAGACGCTGGATGAAGGGGATCTGGGCTACACCGCCCAATGGCCGTTTGCCCGCCACGTGCACGGACGACTTGTCCGGGAACTGGCTGCGCAGGGGGCCAGCGCGGTGGCTTTCGATCTCCTGTTTGCCGAACTCCGCCCTGCTTACGATCCCAACGCGCTCGATGACGGCGCGCATCTGGAATCCGACGGTTTCTTCGCCCGCGAAATCCGGCAGGCGGGGAACGTGGTGCTGTCGGCGGTTCCGGGCACTCCGCCACACCCGCGCTTTGCGGAACCCGCCCTTGCCCTGGGACACATCATGGCCGAACCGGATTCCGACGGGGTGCTGCGCCGCGTGAGACCTTTCCTGGATCTGGAGGATGGGGAACGTCTGTGGCAGTTGGGGATCGTGCTGGCAGCCCAGGCGCTGGATCTCCGTCTGGATGAGGCGGTGGTGCGCGGCCGTCGATTGATCATTCCCGGGGGATCCGGGCAGGAGCGAAGCATCCCGCTGGATCGGAATGGATCCATGTGGATCGACTGGAGTCTGCCCTGGAACGATCCCGCGCTCACGCCCACCAGCTATGGCCTGGTGCTTACATTGGATGCGCTACGGCGGACCGGCGGTGTCGAAGCCCACCGGGCCGGGATCGACGGTGCGCGCGAAGCCGGCATGGATTCATGGACGAACGACGCTCCGTTCAAGGACAAGCTTGCCGTCGTGGGATCCATCGTTGTGGGGAACAACATGCGGGACCAGGGGACGACCCCCATCAACCGGAACGATTTTCTGGTGGGAAAACACTGGAACGTGGCCAACTCGGTGATCCTCGGCCGCTTCGTCAAGCGGACCCCATTCTGGTTCGATTGCCTGCTGTTGACGGCACTGGTGGGAGCTTCCGCATTCTGGAGTTGGAAATGGCGTCCCCTTGCGGCGCTGGCCGTCATCGGAGGGGTGGCGATGGCCTATCTGACAATTGCGGTATGGAGTTATGTCGAGTTCCGCCTGTGGTTGCCCGTGTCGCTGCCGCTCATCGGTTCCATGCTGCTTTCCTACACAGGTCTGGTGAGCTACCGTCTCGCCTTCGAGCAAACCGAAAAGCGCCGGATCCGGGCAGTCTTCTCCCGCATCGTGGCGCCGGAGGTCGTCAACGAACTGCTTTCGGCCAGGTCGCTCTCCCTCGGGGGCGCCCGTCGGAGAATCACAATATTCTTCGCGGATGTTCGGGGATTTACTGAAATGACCGACGAGGCTCAGGCATTGGCGGAAAGCGCGGCGACTCGCGCGGGAGTCTCCGGCCAACTGGCGGAGCAATTCCACGATGTCCAGGCGGCGGCAACTCTGGAAACCATCAACCTTTATCTCGGGACTGTCGCGGATGTCGTCAAGAGATACCGCGGGACGCTGGACAAATACATCGGCGATTGCGTGATGGCCTTCTGGGGGGCGCCCACGGCAAACGAGCAGCATGCCGTTGACTGTGTCCGCGCGGCCATCGAGGCTCAACGGGCCATTCACGAACTCAATGTCCGGCGCGCCGGCGAGAATCTTCGAAGAGCCCGGGAGGGCGCCTCCCCCGCGTCAGCCGGTGGCGAACCCTTCCCGCCCCTGCCGATCCTATCCCTTGGCACTGGAATCAACACCGGCATGGCCATTGTCGGTCTCATGGGATCCGATGCCCACTTTCTCAATTACACGGTCTTCGGCCGTGAGGTCAACCTCGCCAGCCGGCTCGAGAGCGTGTCCGGCCGAAGCCGGATCATCATCTCGGAGGCAACGCTTCAGGAACTCCGCCGCCACGATCCCGCTCTTGCCGGACGATGCCGCCAACTGGATCCGATTGTGGTCAAGGGATTCCGCGATACCCCGTCGATCCATGAAGTGGACTGGCAAAGCGCGCCGGTCGTGGATTCCGCGGCGATTGAAGCAGGCGACATGGATGCCGTTCAGCGTGCCGGTTGATTTTCCAGCGAACCCTGCCCTGAATGGCAGGCTCCTTTTTCAGTGGGCATCGTTCTGCCGGCTGCTAACGTACGCCCATGCGAAGAGCCATCTATCCCGGGAGTTTCGATCCCCTGACCAATGGTCATCTGGACGTGATTCACCGGGCGGCCCGGTTGTTTGACGAAGTCGTGGTGGCCGTGGCGGACAACGAGAGCAAGAAGCCGATGTTCTCACAGAAGGATCGCCTGGTCCTGGTGGAACAGTCCATTCAATCCATCGCCAAGGTCCGGGCCGATGCCTTCACCGGGCTTCTGGTGGATTACGCGGATCGCGTGCAGGCGCAGGTCATCATCCGGGGATTGCGGGCGATTTCCGATTTCGAGTTCGAGTTCCAGCTTGCGTTGATGAACCGCAAGCTGCGGGAGGAAGTCGAAACGATTTTCATGATGCCTCGCGATACCTACACCTTTCTCAGTTCGCGAATGGTCAAGGAGATCGCCCGGCTCGGTGGGAACGTGGCGGATCTGGTGCCGGCATCGGTGCTGAGGGCGCTGGAAACGAAACTTGCGAAACGCCGGACACACCGTTAACAGTAAACCATGCCGTTGGTCTTTAACATCCGGCATTTGGAAGAGAAGAGTGTGGTTCTCTCCGGCGAACTGTCGGCGGCGGAGTTGGGCGTGAACGAGTCGGATGAGTTGATTCACGTGGCGCAACCGTTGACGCACAACCTGGAGGTTCAAAAACTGGGCGAAAGCATCCTGGTTCAAGGCCGGATCAGCCTGATATTGGAATGCGAATGCGCGCGTTGCCTGAAGCCCTTTCAACTGCCGCTGGACTGGACAGGGTGGGTCTGCCATCTGCCATTGCTCGGGGAGGAAGCGGTTGATGTGCAGAACGATTGCGTGGACTTGACGCCCTTTATCCGCGAGGATATTCTCCTCGCGTTTCCGCAACATCCGTTGTGCGAACCGGAGTGCCCCGGCCTGACAGCCCCGGGATCCAGGGGTTTGGCGACGAAATCGGATTCGGGATCGGTCGATGCGGCCGCTTCCGCGTGGGCGGAATTGAACAAGTTGAAACTGGAAGAGTAAATTTATGGGCGTACCCAAACGCAAACCGTCGAAAAGTCGCCAGCGAATGCGGCGTGCCTACAACAGCGTCCTGACGCTGCCCCAATTGAGCACCTGCCCTCAATGTGCCGCACCCTTCGTTCCCCACCGGGTCTGTCCCTCCTGCGGATTCTACAAGGGACGACAGATGATCACGGTGGAGGCGACGGCCTAGTCTCATAGCCAAAGAGAGCGCGGTTGCGGAGCAGTTCCCACTGCGCTCTTTCCATTTATGCGAGTAGCAGTGGATGTCATGGGCGGCGACCACGGCTCCGGAGTGGTCATTGAAGGAGCCCGACTTGCCCTGCAGGCCAACGGCGGGATTTCCGCCCTTTTCCTGGTCGGTGACCAGGACCAGATCCAGGCGGAATTGGACCGTGCGCGCTACAGTGACCCCCGAATCAAAATCGTCCACACGACCGAGGTTCTGACCATGGAGGACAAACCCACGGATGTCCTCCGCCGCAAAAAGGATTCATCCATGGCGCGGGCCGTGGAATTGGTGCGCACCCGCGACGCCGACGCCATCATCTCGCTCGGAAACACCGGGGGACTGGTCACGGCCGCGACTGTGAAATTGCGCCCGTTGGAATTGGTGGATCGCCCCGCCATTGCCACGGTGATACCCACTCCGGAGCGGGAGTTTCTGCTTCTGGATGCCGGAGCCAATGCCGAGTGCAAACCGATGCATCTGGTACAGTTCGCCATCATGGGAAGCATCTATTCCCGGGAAATCCTTCGCCATGAACGGCCCCGTGTCGGCATCCTGAGCAATGGAACCGAGGCCATGAAGGGCACGGATCTCACCCGCGACGCCTGCCGCTTGTGCGAGCAACTCGATCTCAACTTCCTGGGGTACATCGAAGGCCACGATCTGTTCGAAGGCGAGGTGGACGTGGTCGTTACGGACGGGTTTGTCGGCAACATCGTCCTCAAGACCTGCGAAAGCATGGGCCGGGCGATCAAGGTGATGCTGGAACGGGAATTGACCCGCAATCCGCTCCGACTGGCCGGTGCCGGGCTGGCCTATGGAGGCATCCGGAGCATCAAACGCCGGATGAACCCGGACACCTACGGCGGGGCTCCGCTGCTGGGATTGAACGGCAATGTCATCAAGGCCCACGGTTCTGCCCGCGCCCAGGCCTTGATGAACGCCATCCGGGTCGCTGTCGAATCGGTGCGACATCACATCAACGACATGATCCAAGAGGCAATCGCCCGGGCCAATGAGCGCGTGGCTGCCGCCGCATGAGCGAGCCCTCCTCCAAAAGATTCAAAAACCCCAGGGCCCTGTATAATTTTCAGGGCCGGTCCTGTTCCATCTCCGGTGTCGGTTCCTACGTCCCGGAAAGAGTCCTCACCAACCAGGATCTGGAAAAGCAGGTGGAGACTTCCGACGACTGGATCACCTCGCGGACCGGGATCAAGGAGCGGCGTATCGCCGCACCGAACGAATTCACCTCGGATCTGGCGGCCGCGGCGGCGGTGCGGGCGCTGGGAAACGCCGGCGTCGAACCCGGACAGATCGATCTGATCATAGTCGCCACGATTACGCCGGACATGCAGTTTCCCTCCACCGCCTGCCTGGTGCAGCAGAAGATCGGCGCACGCCGTGCCGCGGCCTTCGACCTGGAGGCGGCCTGTTCAGGCTTCATTTACGGCCTCGAAATCGGGCAGCAGTTCATCATGTCCAGAACCTATGAAACGGTTTTGGTCATTGGCGCCGAAAAGCTCTCCTCCATCATCGACTGGGAGGATCGAAACACCTGTGTGCTTTTCGGCGACGGAGCCGGCGCCGCCGTCCTGCAGCATCGCCCGCAATCCCACGGCCTGTTGACCGCCTGCATGGGCGCGGATGGTTCAAAGGCCGAACTCCTGGGAATGCCCGGTGGTGGCAGCCGCTGCCCGGCCACCCTCGATTCCGTCAAGGCCCGCCTGCATTATCTCCGAATGGACGGCAAGGAGACTTTCAAGAATGCGGTCAACGCGATGTTGACCGCCGCCCAGGAAGCCCTCCACCGCTGCGAGTTGGACATCAGCCAGATCAAGTGCGTGATTCCACACCAGGCCAACCGCAGGATCATTGACGCGGTCGGGGAGCGTCTGGATGCCCGCCCCGAACAGGTGTTCATCAATGTTGAAAGGTATGGCAATACCTCCGCCGCCTCCGTGGCCATCGCCCTTGATGAAGCGGTCCGATCCGGCCGGATCCAACGGGGCGATCTGGTGCTCCTGGTGGTCTTCGGCGCCGGGCTGACCTGGGGCGCGGCTGTGATCGAGTGGTAACAGGGGAATTCAGGACTTGCCTTGAAATGACTCCCTTGACTACCGTGCATCTTCCGATCTCGTCCAAACTCGGGACCGCAGAACCATAGAATTCTTTAAGATCACTTATGCCGACCGCAAACGATCTTCGCAAGGGGATGGCCATCAACTACAACGGTGACATCGCTGTCGTGTTGGACAGCCAGCACCGCACTCCTGGCAATCTCAGGGCGTTCGTTCAAGCCTCGCTGCGAAGCATTCGCACAGGCAAGTCATCGGACGTCCGATTCAGTTCCACCGAGAAGATTGAAATCATCCCGATGATGACCCGGAAGATGGAGTTCAGTTACAAGGACGGTGAGGACTTTGTCTTTTCGGACCCGCAAACGTATGACACAGTGACCGTCACCCCGGAGATTGTCGGCGATGGCAAGGATTATCTGGTGGAGAACTCTCCCGTCACAATGACCTTTGTTGAGGACCGGGCCGTCTTGGTTGAAATCCCTCCCAGCGTCGTTTTAACGGTCTCGGAAGCCCCCGAGGGCATTCGCGGGGATTCGGCCAACAATGTCCAGAAGCCTGTCACCCTCGAAACGGGAATCACCATCCAGGTTCCGCTCTTCATCAAGACCGGCGAGAAAATCAAGGTGGACACGCGCACCGGAAAATACATGGAACGCGCCTGAATCCGTCCCCATCAGGATGGCGCCCCCTCTGTCCGCTCGCTGATCCCCCGCGCATGGTTCCTTCGAACCGCCGAGCCTTCAGCTTCCCGGTTCCAGGCCCGCGCGGAATCCGTAATTCCTTCCCAATGCAAGCGCGCTGGTCAACGGCTTGACGCCGCCGGTGCAGGTCGGGTGCGACATTGACGCCGCGGCGGCACAGACCGCCACCATCAGACAGCGAGACAGCTCCCACCCCTCGTGGAGCCCGTAAAGAACGCCGGCACAGAAGGCATCCCCGGCTCCGGCCGCGCCCGTTATGTACTTCGACGGCAGATCAATCGAGGGCTGCCAGTAATCCTCACCCTTGCGTGTTCTCGCGAACCCCCCCTCGGGAAAGTGAATCACCACCAGTTCCTCAACGCCCAGTTGCAACAACGCCCCCGCCGCATGGCGCAGCGCGACGGTGTCCAACCGGCCATCGGGGGTGCGAATCTGGAAGCCCGTTGTCTTTCCCGCCTCGATTTCATTGAGAATGCAGTAGTCCGTGTATCGAAGCGCGGGGCCGACAACCCGTGAAAACCGATCGCTGTCCTCGCTGACGACGTCGATGGATGTCCTCAATCCCGCGTCGCGGGCCTGTGCCAGCAGGCGCGCAGCCCGCGTCCCGAATTTTCGATCCGTTGTGTCGAGCGCGTCCAACAGCAACAGATATCCGAGGTGAAAAATCCGTGCCTTGGCGCGTTGAAAATCGAGATCGCTCCCGTCCCAGAGCGTATTGGCGCCGCGATGATGGAAAAAAGTCCGGCGGCCGTCGCCGGCCACGGTCATCACGTCCGTGTAGGAAGTGGGGGCCAGCGGTGTGGCTTGCAGGAAGCGCGTGTCAATTTTGCGGCGCTTGCAGTCCTTGAGAATCTGATCCCCCAGGGCATCCTTTCCCACCCGCCCGGCGGCGGACAATGGAAAGGGTGCCCCCAGTCCGGACAAATTGAGCAGGACGTTGTAGGGAGCCCCGCCGGTGCCCCGGGACTGCGAGCGGATGTTCGCCAGTTGCTCCAATTGAGGAAAGACGTCGATGATCTTGACCTGGTCGATGATCCAATTGCCGCCGGCCAGCAACCCGCGCCGTCCGGGAACCGATTTGCTCTTCATGATCGTTGCACCACGTGGAAAAAGTTGGTTGTTGGCGCCGTGCTTCGGGAGCACCGGACCCACGCTGGAATGAGCGGATTTTAGTAACGCGGGATTGAAAATCAACCCGCTTGTCGGGAGAGCCCGCCGGAACCGCTCCAGTCTTCCTGAAACCGCTTTCCAAACCCCTGAAATCCGGATAAACACACCTCCATGCCTGCGTACTCAAGGACGGGGGAACGCGTTTACCGGGGAATCCCGGTTTCTCCGGGCGTCTGCCGTGGAAAAATCCTCGTCTTGGGAAGGAAACCCGACTCCATCGTCAAGCGCCAGTTGCCTGAAGACGAACTCCCCGCCGAGATTCGCCGGCTGGAAAGCGCC
>DATKEE010000025.1:0-2836 GCA_035544555.1 Candidatus Methylomirabilota bacterium | reverse complement strand
GGTCGAGTGCGTCCTGAGCTGCAATCCGCCGGTGCCGGTGGAGGATCGCGACGTGGCGTTGCATCTGTTTCGGATCGCGCAGGAGGCGGTCGGCAATGCCGTTCGTCACGCGCGCACACGCCGGATTCAGATCTCGCTCACCCGGACTCCGCGGCGTCTGGCGCTGGCGGTGAACGATCAGGGAATCGGGATCGACGCGCGGGCGGGCGGGCGCGGGGGGATGGGACTGCGCATCATGGAATACCGCGCCGGAATGATCGGCGGATCGCTGGCTGTTCAGCGTTGCGAACAGGGCGGGACGTCGGTGGTGTGCACCGTCGGGAGCGGGGACAACGAATGACGGTTTCCTGAACATGAAAACCTCGACCAAACTCCGCACGACCGGCGCGAGCCGGCGACAGACGGTGTTGATTGTGGACGACCATCCGATGATGCGGGAAGGGCTGGCGCAATTGCTGGGGCAGGAGGCGGGTTTGAAGGTGACCGGTCAGGCCGCCACCGCCCGCGAGGCCATGGAGTTGACGGAAAAGCAGGCGCTGGATCTGGTGATCGCGGACATCAGTCTGCCCGACAAGAGCGGACTGGAGTTGATCAAGGACCTGCAAGCGATCCATCCCGGGATACGCGTGCTGGTGATATCCATGCATGACGAGGCGTTGTATGCCGAGCGTGTTTTGCGCGCCGGCGGTCGCGGTTACGTGATGAAACAGGAGGGCGGCCGGAAAATCCTGGAGGCAATCCACAGGGTGCTGGCCGGACAGGTCCATGTCAGCGACACCATGTCCGCCCGGCTGCTGGAGACATTCTCGACAAAAAAACCCGTCACGACTCCGGTCGAACGCCTGACCGACCGCGAGTTCGAGGTGTTTCAAATGATCGGAGGCGGCCTGGGCACGCGTGAGATCGCGATGAAGCTGCATTTGAGCGTCAAGACCGTCGAGGTCCATCGCGGCAACATCAAGGAAAAGCTGGACATCCGGAGCGCGCCCGAATTGATCCGTTACGCCGTGCGCTGGATCGAGGGGCAGCCGGGAGGAGGCGGCGGGCCATGTTAAGGCACTCGCTCATTCATCCGGAGATCAACGCGGTGCTTGCACAGGCGGGTCATCACGCGGCCATCCTGATCGCCGACGGCAATTATCCCGCCTCGACGCGGCGCGGACCCCATGCGGCGCTGGTCAGTCTGAACCTCTCGCCGGGAATCGTGACGTGCGCCCAGGTGTTGCGCGCGGTGCTGTCGGCGGTCCCGGTGGACCGGGTGAACACGATGGGGATTCCCCCGGACGATCCGTATGCCCGGCAGGGGGAACCGCCCGTGTGGGAGACGTATCGGGAGATCCTGCGGGACGCGGGTCTGAAAACCGGCCTGGATCCGATCCAGAAATGGGATTTCTACAAGACGGTGGAGTCACCGGATCACGTGCTGACGATCCAGACCGGCGATCAGGCCCTGTGGGCGAATCTGCTGTTGACGATGGGTTGCCGGGAGGATTGAGCGGATATATGAAGACTCCATACCTCGCACGCTTTCGTCGAACAAAACTATGTCACCTATGTGACAAAGTTTTGTATGAGCAGGATCGCGTCAATTCGGGTGTCTCCCGCCTGCCGCGACCCTCGCGGGGACGGTGCCTCCCGGCGCTCGCCGCCGCCATGGCGATGTTGTGGATGTTTTGCGGATGCATTACCTCGTCGGTGCCTTACCGGGTCGAAGTGCCCGACGTGGAGATGCCGGGGGAGAGCCGGGTGGTGGCGACGTTTTCCATTGTGGCATTCGATCCGGAGAAGGAGGAGTGGGGGGTGGCGGTTCAGAGCAAGTTCTTCGGCGTGGGAACCGTGGTGCCCTGGGCGCAAGCGGGAGTGGGCGCGATTGCCACCCAGTCTTACGCGAACATCCGGTACGGACCGGACGGGCTGGAACTGCTGGCGGAGGGAAAGTCGGCGGAGGAAACGCTGGCGGCCTTGCTGAAGGCGGATGAGGGACGGGAACGGCGGCAGGTGGGGATTGTGGACGCGCGCGGGAGAGCGGCGGCGTTCACGGGGGAGGAATGCAACGAATGGGCGGGACAGATCGTGGGAATGAACTTTTGCGCGCAGGGCAATCTGCTGGCGGGCGAAGAGGTCGTGGAGCGGATGGCTTCGGCGTTTCGATCGGCGCGGGATGCAAGTGAAGAGCAGGGGACCGGACTGGCGGACTGGTTGATGGCGGCGTTGCGAGCGGGGCAGGAGGCGGGCGGGGACAAGCGGGGACAGCAATCGGCCGCGTTGCTGGTGGTGCGCGAGCGGGGCGGTTACGCCGGCGCCAACGACCGGTTCATCGATCTGCGGGTGGAGGACCACGAACGACCCATCGAGGAAATGACGCGGCTGCTGGAGATCCACAAGAAGTTTCACGAGGCGGCTCATCGGAGACCGAGGCTGGAGCTGGTGGAATAGAAAACCGCCAGGGTTCAGGCGGAGATGGGGACCGCGGATGGCGCGGATGGTCGCGGAAGAGGGAAGGAGGACCGCGGAGGAGCGCGGATGAGAAAGGGGGAGTCATTCGGTGTGTTCGGCAGCTTTGTGGGCAGGACGGAAACTGACAAACGGATGAGGGGCGGGTGTCGGTGGGTTGGATTCGGCTGCCCATTCGTTTGTCATTTCGCCCGGCGCCGTGCGCCAAGAGTAACTGTTACCCGAGAGAGGCATTGAGAATTGGATTTTGCTTGCCACCGGGTCTTGTCCTTTTACAATCGCCCGCATTCCGACATGAATCGCGCAGTCTTGGAGTATGCGCGTGTTCGGAAGGTCCGTTGCCGCAGGACGCATCAATCATGGAAAAGTCATTCCCTTCCCG
>DATKEE010000024.1:0-3524 GCA_035544555.1 Candidatus Methylomirabilota bacterium | reverse complement strand
ACGAGTTGTTTGTCTCACGTGACAGCCCGGTGGTACGAGCGGCGATTTATGAGGCAAGGGCCAATGCCGCACGCGTGAAATTACCGGCGAAAGGGCGATTGCGCGTGACAATCCTTGTTGTGGGGGTGCTCGGGTTCGTTGGAGTGGTTGGGTGGCTCATCATGGAAAGGGCGATTGTCAGACGGAACACCAAATGACCTCTGACAAATGAAACTTGAACCATTGAAGCGGGAGAGCCGGTCCCGGTAGAACGGGTCCTTACCGGGGTTGGCTGTGGGATGTTGCGTTCCCGTCGGTAGCGGCGCGTTCCACCTCACCCCTCTTCCGCCGCGATCAATACACCACCCGCTTCCGCTTGAGCGGCTCTTCTGGAGCGGTGCCTTCCCCAATGACGTCGATCGTGCTTCCGGAGTTCCAGGGATGCTCGACGAGGTCGATGTTCAACACGCGCGGCAACAATTCCACCTGGTGACCGAACATCTCGAATGTGATCGTCCCCGGAAGGAACGTGGTGTCGAAGAACACAACCTTGCCGACGGGCGCATCGAGAGGCGGGGGGGGCAGGGGGTTGGAGAACTCGACCGTTTGCGAGCCGTTGGTCAGGGTGACGTTCTCATCCGGAAAACGGAGGGTCACATGGGTGATGCCCAGGGCCGGTTGATCGATCCTCAGCAACGGGATGCCGCCCGCCTCCGTGGCGAACGTCGCCTGCCAGGAGCCCTTCACATTGCGGCGATATTCAATCCAATTGTAGGCGATGAGGTAAAAGGCCGCAGCAATGGCGCCCGCGATCAGGAGATGTCTGCCCAGTCCGTCTGATTTCATCGTGCCGGAGAAGAGTTGGTGCCTGTTGTGTCGAAGTCAAGCGACGGCCCGCCGGACGGGCAACAGGTCGCGAATGCGGGTGTAGCTGTCCGCGGGGAATCCCATCGCGCGTTTGAACTGGTAATCGCGCTCCAGGACGTTGGGGTGTCTTTCCCAGCGCCGGAACGACTCCCAGTCGAGGTGCCCGCGCCACCAGATCCAATGGCCGTGCACCGGCACCGGGAAATCACTGCCCTGGATCATGCGCTCCACCAACGGCGGCCGCACGCACTCCGGCACGCGGCGCCCGCGGATCGGCACGGTGAACGCGCTGGTGTCGCCATACAACCGGGGATGTTTCCGGGTCATCTCGAGAAAGTGAGGGAAATAATCCGGATCGCGCGGGCCGCTTTTGGTGCCGCAATGGGCCGCAATCACCGTCACCCCGCACTGCAGCGGCCATTCGAGCACGCGCGGGTCGGCCAGGTCCGGCCGGATTTCCGGCAGCGTGTGTTCGCCCCCCGTATGCGCCAGCAACGGCAGGCCCGCCTCCGCCATGCGCTCCCAGAACCGCGTGTAACGCCGGTCGTTGCAGTCGATGTTCTGGCAGTTGGGCAGGCACTTCATCATCACCGCCCCGCCCGCGATGCAACGCTCCAATTCCTCGAGCGCATCCGATCGCGCCGGGTGAATCGACACCGCCGGAAGAAACTCAGGATGCGCGCGAGACAGTCGCAGGACGTAATCATTCGGAACGTAAAAGGTCCCGAGGTCTGGACGACGCCGGCCCTGATCGTCATACGCGTCCTCCTGCGCGAGGATGACGATCTGCGACAATGAGGAGCCTCGCACAAACCGGAGCAGCTGTTCGACATACAGCCGATCAAAGTCTCCCCGCAAAGACGCCAGCGGCAGCCCGATGTGCCGCAACAACAGCGCCGCGAATGGGATTCGCCATCCCCGCAACCGCAGCCGGCAGCCCGTTCCCCCGGCTCCCGTCCCCACGATGTGCACGTGCGCGTCCACGGGCCCCGCCATCGGGCGCGCAACCTGTCCCGGCAAGGCTTCACTTTTCTCGATTGAATTTTTGAGACTGGAGGACGCGTCCATTTGCGGGTAGATCATCGGCCATGCATTGTCCGAAGCAATCCTTCAAACATCGGTTTCGATGGGCTGTCCATGGCCTTTGGCTGCCCGGCTTGGTTGCGTTCGCCTGCGCCTGTGCCGCCGGGGCCGCCGATCCCTTTGCCGCGCACGTCCGGCCGACGGAACCGCTTGCGCCCGACGACGCGCGCGAGGCCTTCCGGCTGCCGCCGGGGTTCGAGAAGGAACTGGTGGCCTCCGAACCCGACATCGCCAAGCCGATGAACATGGCGTTCGACGCCCGCGGCCGGCTCTGGGTCACCGTCACCCTCGAATATCCGCATCCGGTGCCGTTGGGGGAACGCGGACGCGACTCGATCCAGGTGCTTGAGGACACCAATGGCGATGGACATTTCGACAAGGTTTCAACGTTCGTCGATGGCTTGAACATTCCCATCGGGCTGTATCCCTATCGGGACGGCGTGATCGCGTGGAGCATTCCGAATCTGTGGTTCTTCCGGGACACGGATGGAGACGGGCGGGCGGATGTCCGGGAGAAACTCTACGGGCCGCTGGGCTGGGAGAGGGACACTCATGGCATGAGTTCCTCGTTCGTGCGCGGGTTCGACGGCTGGCTCTACATCACGCACGGATTCAACAACGACTCGGTGGTCCGCGGCGCCGATGGGAGTGAAATCCGCATGAACTCCGGCAACACCTACCGCGTGCGGCTGGACGGTTCCCGCGTCGAACATCACACCCATGGACAGGTCAATCCCTTCGGCATGTGCCTCGATCCCCGCGGCAATCTGTATTCCGCCGATTGCCACAGTTCGCCCGTGTATCAACTGTTGCACGGCGGTTATTACCCCAGCTTCGGCAAGCCTCACGACGGACTCGGGTTCGCGCCGACGTTGATGCAACACAGCCACGATTCCACCGCCATCTCCGGCATCGTGTATTACGCCGATGACCAGTGGCCGGACGCGTTCCGCGACAACCTCTTCATCGGAAACGTCATGACCAGCCGGATCAATCGCGATTCCGTCACGTTCAACGGATCGTCCCCGGTGGCGGAGGAGATGCCGGACTTTCTGGAGACGGACGATCCGTGGTTCCGGCCGGTCAATCTTCAACTCGGCCCGGACGGGGCGCTGTATGTCGCGGATTTCTACAACCGCATCATCGGCCATTACGAGGTGCCGCTGGATCATCCGGGTCGCGACCGCGAACGGGGCCGCATCTGGCGCGTCGTTTACCGCGGCAGCTCGGAACAACCCATCCAGCCACGCCCGCTTGCGCTGGCAAATACCATCCCCGGGCTGGTGAAGGAACTCGGCAGTCCAAACCTGAAGCGCCGCCTCCTGGCAATGAACGATCTCGTGGACCGGCATGGCGACGCGGCCGTGTCCGCCGTCCGGCAGGCCGTTGGGAGCGACGACGCGTTCCAACGAATTCACGCTCGCTGGGTGTTGCATCGGCTCGGCGCGTTGGAGGATTCCGAACTGCAACGCGCCTGTGCCGATACCGGCGCCGACGCGCGCGTTCATGCCATGCGAATGCTGACGGGGACACAGCGGTGGACCTTGCATGGAGGTCTCGCCGTCGCCGGCCTGGAGGATGAAAGCCCCCACGTG
>DATKEE010000023.1:0-7079 GCA_035544555.1 Candidatus Methylomirabilota bacterium | reverse complement strand
TGCCCTGCAACGCGTTCGCCAGTTGCAGAACGATCTGCCGCTGCGCGCTGCCCTCAAACACGCTGACAATCCGCTCGAGCGCGTGCGCCACACTCGGCGAATGAAGCGTCGCCAGGACCAGATGCCCCGTCTCCGCCGCCGTCAACGCCGTCGCCATCGCCTCGTAATCCCGGATCTCACCCACCACAATCACATCCGGGTCCTGCCGCAACACGTGGATCAATGCCCGGTTGAACGAACGCGTGTCGGTCAGCACCTCCTGCTGGACAATGATCGCCCGCTTGTTCTCGTGCAGATACTCGACCGGATCCTCGATCGTCACGATCTTGCATCGGCGCTCGCTGTTGATCAGGTCCACCAGGTAATTCAGCGTCGTGGTCTTGCCCGCTCCGGTCGGACCCGTGATCAGCACCAGGCCGTTCGGACGCCGCGCCAGCTCATCGATCTTTCCCGGCAGCCCGAGTTGCACGCGCGTCGCGATGTGTTTCCCGCAAAACCGGATGCTCAGTTCGGGGTGGCTGTTGCGACGGTAAACCGTCACGCGCAATCGACCCGCCAGTTCGTGGTAGATCGACACGCACAACTCCCATTCGCGGTCGAACTCCTCCTGCTGGTCCGAGTTCAGCAGGCTGATGGTCATTTGGATGATCTCCCCCGCCATCATCGCGTCGCGATCGCCGAAGATGATTTCCCCGTTCACCCGGTAGGCGGGCGGCACGCCTGAAATCAAATGCAGGTCCGACGCCTGCCGGTCGAGGGCCTCGGAAATCAATCGATCCAGAATCGGGGTGCTCATGAGCTGAACAAACGGCGCCAGAAGTTGCGCAGATGTCTCCAGAGACCCGGCGAGGCGATCTCCGCGAGCGCTGCGCGCGTCGCCTCGCAGTCGGGATTCAACTGGCGCGACTGCTCGAGCGAAAGCCGGGCCTGCGTCGCGAGTCCCAGCGCCCACTGACATCGGCCCAGTTGCAGCCACACCACGCTCTGCGCCCCGTCCAGCGCCAGGGCCTGCTGGCTGAACTTCAGCGCCAGCGAAAATTTCTCGTAAAAAAAATGGATGCGCGAGGCCAACCACGGAATCAACCAGTCCGAGGGCGACAACTCCATCGCCTTCTCAAAACAGAATCCCGCGCGCCGTTCCCGGCACGCCAGCAGGACATCCCCGCGGCACAACCAGGCTTCAGGAACACCGCCCCGCTCCGCGACCGCCGCGTCGGAATAGCTCAACGCCGCGTCCAGATCCCCCAACCGCCCCATCACCACCGCCTTCACCGCCAGCAGTTCCGGTTCTCCGGGCAACACCTCGAGCGCCTTGTCCGCCCAACGATTCGCCTCCTCGAATTCCTCCAACTCGATCAACATCCGCACCTGCCCCGCCCATGCGGCCAGACATCGCGGATTGAATTCCAGCACCCGGCTGAACGTCCGCAACGCCCGCTCGAACCGCCCCGCCGCCAGCGCCTGTCGCGCCTCCTCCAGATAAAACTCCTCGTCCCTGGGCTGAAGTCGCGAGCGTCCACGATTCTCCCCTTCCCCTTCGAATTCGAGTTTGACGAACCGGCTCATGACCTCTTCAACGATCCACCCTCATTCCCCGGGCCCCGGCCATCAGGAATCCGGAGTCTTGCCGCCAGCCTATACGCTTCATCCAGTGAAATAACCAGTCAATTCACACCCCGCCGGCCACGTCCGTCCGCCCGCCGTCACGAGGGGAGGCATCATGGGCCGTTGGGTTCTCCTTCCTCCGACCGGACACCCCCACCCCGCCTCACGCTTAAAATGAAGGCCTCAGAATTGGGTGGATCAACTTGCGGGCTCAACAAGGGCGGGCTCCACTGCCATTCTCAGACACGCTCCCGCGCCGTCATGGGCTCGCGCCGCATTCCCTCAAGCTGCCCATGGGCATGCCGCAGCATCCGCTCCGTGGTGGCCCAACTCACACAGGCGTCCGTGATCGACACGCCATACTTCAACTTCGACGGATCCTTCGCCAGCGGCTGATTGCCCTCCTCGAGATTGCTCTCCACCATCAATCCAATCAGACCGTCGTTGCCCGCCTGGCGTTGTTCCACCGCGCTTCGCCAGACCTCCTCCTGACGCGCAAATTGCTTCGCCGAGTTCGCGTGGCTGCAATCCACCATCAGGACCGGATCCAGTCCCGCCTTTGAAAGTTGCCCCCGGGCCTCGGCGATGCTCTGCGGATCGTAGTTCGTCCTCAACTTGCCCCCGCGCAGGATCACGTGCCCGTCCGGATTTCCCGTCGTCCGCACCAGACTCGTGATGCCTTCCTGGTCGATGCCCAGAAAACTGTGCGGATGATTCGCCGCCCCCAGGGCGTCAATCGCCACCTGCAGGCTCCCATCCGTCCCGTTCTTGAACCCCACCGGCATCGAAAGCCCGCTCGCCATCTGCCGGTGCGTCTGCGATTCGGTCGTGCGCGCGCCAATCGCCGCCCACGCCACCAGGTCGGCCAGATATTGCGGCGTGATCGGATCCAGAAACTCCGTCCCCGCCGGCAGTCCGAGATCGTTCAGTTGCAGCAACAGCCGGCGCGCCGCCTTCAACCCGGCCTCGATGTCGTCCGAACCGTCCAGCCGCGGATCGTAAATCAACCCCTTCCAGCCAATCGTCGTCCGCGGTTTCTCAAAATACACCCGCATCAGGATGCACAGCCGGTCCGACAACTCCTCCTTCAACGCGGCCAGTCTCCGCCCGTAATCCAGCGCGCCCTCCACGTCGTGAATCGAACACGGCCCTGCCACCACCAGCAGGCGCGGATCCTGCCGCCTCAGGATGCCCTTCACGGCGTCCCGGCCGGCGACCACCGTCCGGTTCGCCGCCTCCGTCATCGGCAATTCCTCCTTCAATTTCCGGGGCGCCACCAGCCGGATCGTCTCTTTGACATGTAAATTGTGCGTGGACTGCATCATCGAGACGGGCACCCTAGCCGCATGGCCGCCCAAATCCAAGCCTCCTGTAAGATCGTCCACGCCCCCCGGACCGCGGGTCTGTGACCCACAGCCTGGAGTGTGGACATTTAGCCGGCCCGGCTTTATCGCGAACTTTACCGCAAACTATGCTCGCGTTTGTAACGTCAAACGCCGAGCCCGTTCGCGGTAAAATTAGTAACGAGCCGGGTCGGAGACCGGCGTTCCGATCCCTTCGCCTTCATTCGTGTGAATTCGTGTCCATTGGTGGTTTTCACCTGAATAGTTACCCAAACTCCACAACGCCCCGGTCCTCACCCCCCGCCCCGACACGCGATTCCTCCTTGTCACCCACGCTCCGCGCTCTACCCTCCCCACATACCCGACAGAACCGTTGCCCTGATCCCCAGGTTCCATTGACCATGAAACCGAATCCCCATCGCCCGTCACCCTTCACTCCGGCACCACATTCCATCGCGCTCTGCTTCGCGCTCATCCTCGCCACAGGCCCGCATTGCCTCCCCGCCGCCGATGCCGCCACCAGCGAAGCCGAATCGCTTCGCGCCGGCAGAGTGTACATGCCCACAAAGGTGTATTCAGCCGAAGACGACCTTCGCCTGCTCAAACTCTTCGAGGGTCTCCGCGTGGCCGATGTCTCGGACGGCATGGACGCCGTCGGCCTGCACGACACCGGCCTCGTGAATCCCGACATCCATCCACTGTGGAAGGACGCCGAGGCGTTCACCCATCGCATCATTGGCATTGCCGTGACCGCGCGCTATGTCCCGACCCAGCACCCGCCCGCGGGCAAAATGCCGGAGGCGGAGTTCGATCGCTGGGTCGGCGACTGGTATGGACAGAAATCACCCGAACCCTTCGTCCCTCTCTTGCGCGAAGGTTCCGTCCTCGTCATCGAGGAGGCCCCGGAAACGGACGTCGGTTCGATTGGTTCGAACAACATCCTGAGCTGGAACTCCCGTGGCTGCGTCGGCGTCATCACCAGTGGCACCGCGCGCGACACGGATGAAATCATCACGCAACGCATTCCGCTCTACTACAAGGGTCCCGGACGCGGCATTCGCCCGGGCCGCAACGAAATCGAATCCGTCAACCGCCCCGTCGTCTGTGGCGGCGCCCTCGTCATGCCCGGGGATGTGGTGGTCGCGGACGGCGACGGTGTCATCGTGGTCCCGCGCGCCCAGGCGGAAACCGTCGCCCGTTACGCGCACAAGATCCTGGAGGGCGACAAGGAAGGCCGTCGCAATCTGTATGAACGGCTGGGCCTGCCTCCCGATTCATCTGTCCAATAACCTCATGACCCGCAATCACACCCTGCTCACCCTCGCCCTCAGTCTCACCCTCTCCATCGGCCTCCCGGTCGTCATCGGCGCCGCCGAAGAACCCGATCCCGAATCGGAATCCTCAGGCGAAAAAAACGGCGACACGGACGCGAAGAAAAAGGCCCCGGCGAAGGATTCAAAGATCAAGCCCTACGACGAAGTCATCACGAAGGACGCGAAAACCGATGCGGGTCTCTTTTACGTTCATCGCGTCGAGGAGAAGGTTTATTACGAGATCCCGGAGGACGGGTTCGATCTTCCGCTGCTCTGGGTCAGTCAGATCGCCGAAACCCAGGCCGGCCACGGCTACGGCGGCAACCCGCTCGGCAACCGGGTCGTTCGCTGGGAATTGACCGACGACGATCACGTCCTGCTCCGACAGGTCCGTTACGCCATCCGCGCGGACGTGGATGATCCCATCCGGCACGCCGTCGAGGCCACCTCCCTGGCTCCCATTCTCGCCCGGTTCCCCATCAAGGCCTGGGGCAAGGACAAGGCTCCGGTCATCGAGGTCACAGACCTCTTCCTGGGCGATCTTCCCGAGTTCAGCGCGAAGAAAAGCCTGAATGCCGCCAGCGCCGACAAGGCCCGCTCCTTCATCGAACAGATCAAATCATTCCCCGACAACATCGAGGCCCGGGTGCTCATGACCTACAAACTACCCGACGACCGGGGCGTCGTCAGCGCCCTCCTCCATCACAGCATGGTGCGCCTGCCCGAAAACTCCATGCGCCCGCGCATTGAAGACAAACGCGTCGGCTTCTTCTCCGTCTCGTTCGAGGATTACGCGAGCGAGAGCCATCGCGTCGAGGAAGTCCGTTACATCACCCGCTGGCGTCTCGAGAAAAAGGATGAGGAGGCCGACATTTCGGAGCCGAAGAAACCCATCGTGTTTTACGTCGGTCGCGGCGTCCCCGGCAAATGGCGGCCCTGGGTCAGGAAAGGCATCGAAGCCTGGCAACCCGCATTCGAGGCGGCGGGATTCCGGAATGCCATCCTCGCCCGGGAACCACCCGACCCGCGTGAAGACGCCGATTGGGACGCCGAGGACGCGCGTTACTCCGTCATCCGATGGCTCCCCTCCACCATTGAGAACGCCTACGGTCCCCACGTCCATGACCCGCGCACCGGCGAAATCATCGAGGCCGACATCCGGATGTACCACAACGTCCTCAAATTGATTCGCGACTGGTATTTCGTTCAGGTCTCGCCCCTCGACGAACGAGCCCGACAACTGCCCTTCCCCGACGAACTCATGGGCGAACTGCTCGCCTTCGTCGTGTCCCACGAGGTCGGCCATTCCCTGGGCCTGCCTCACAACATGAAGGCCAGCTCCGCCTATACCGTCGCCCAGGTCCGCGACCCCGAATTCACCGCCCAAAACGGCCACGTCGCTTCCATCATGGATTACGGCCGCTTCAACTACGTCGCCCAACCCGCCGACAACGTCCCCCTCATCCCCACCATCGGTCCCTACGACCGGTTCGCCATCGAATGGGGCTACCGCCAGTTCGCCGACTCGGACTCACCGGAAAGCGACCGCGAGCACCTCGAGGAAATTCTCGCCCGCCAGGTGGACAACCCCATCCTTCGCTTCGGTCCTCCCAACCCCCTCGAGGATCCCACCCGCCAGACCGAGGACCTCACGTCCGAACCCGTCGAAGCCACGCGCCTCGGACTCCTGAACATCAATCGCATCATCGATTTCATCCTCCCCGCCACCAGCAAGGAAGGAGAAGACTACTCGGAACTCGGCAACATGTACGAACAATTGCTCCGCCAACGCGGCCGCGAACTCGGTCACGTCGCCAGTGTCGTCGGCGGTGTCGAGGAACGACGCCTCTGGTACGGTCAGGCCGGCCAGGTCTATCACCCGCTGCCGGCGGATCGCCAGCGCGAGGCCGTCGCCTTCCTCAACGAACACGCCTTCAGCACCCCCGACTCCCTCCTCACCCCGGACATCCTCCTCCGACTCGAAGCGGCAGGGGCGGCGGACCGATTGTTGAGTCACCAACGGGGCGTGCTCGACTCCCTCCTTCATAAAACACGACTCCAGCGCATGGCCGAACTTGCCACCCGCGCCGACGACGATGCCTATCCTCCTCATTCCCTGCTCCGGGACGTCCGCGATGGAATCTGGTCCGAACTCGAACAGGATCCCGTGTCCATCGATCTCTACCGGCGCAATCTTCAGCGGGCCCATGTCGGGCGGCTGGCCGGATTCGTGGGTGTCAGTCCGTCCTCCGATGAAACCGCCGCGCTGGCCCGGGCCGAACTCGACGGGCTCCAGGAACTCATCCGTGAAGTGGTGGCCAATGCGGACGACGAACCCACCCGGGCCCATCTGCGGGACATCATCGAACGCATCGAACACACGCTCCGCCCGAAGTAATCCGCCGTCCGCCGACGCCGGTCGGACCACCCCCCCCCGTAGCCTCCGACGTGAGTCGGATCACTCTCTCTACGAACCCGAGCACCAGCCCTCATCCCAACACCGCTTCATCGGAACGCCGCCAGCCTGCCCGCGCGTTGGTGCACCGCCGATTCGCGCGGACAAGCTGTCCGCGCTCCTACCCCCCGTAGCCTCCGACGTGAGTCGGATCACTCTCCCTACGAACCCGAGCACCAGCCCTCATCCCCACACCGCTTCATCGGAGCGCGGCCAGCCTGCCTGTGCGTCTGTGCACGGCCGATTCGCGCGGACAAGCTGTCCTCGCTCCTGCCACCCCGTAGCCTCCGACGTAAGTCGGATCACTCTTATCCAGAGAGGGCCGTTGAATCCAGGACCTTGCTCCATATCAATGTCCTTTCA
>DATKEE010000022.1:0-3938 GCA_035544555.1 Candidatus Methylomirabilota bacterium | reverse complement strand
GAAGGTCTGGCCGACATGGCTGATCACGACGTATTTCCTGCACACGGTGGGCGAGCTGTGCCTGAGTCCCGTGGGATTGAGTTCGGTCACCAAGCTGTCGCCGAAACGGTTGACGGGACAGATGATGGGCATCTGGTTTCTGGCGACGGCACTGGGGAATCTGATCGCGGGTCTGGTGGCCGGGGAATTCAAGGCGGACGCGGTGGAGCGGATGCCGTTGATGTATTTGCAGGTGACGATCCTGCCGGCGATGGCCGCAATTGCCCTGATCGTTCTGGCCGGCCCGATTCGGCGTTGGATGGGAGGAGTGAAGTGAGATGGCGATTTGGAAAGCCCCGCGCGAAGTCGGCGACGTTTTGGAGTGCGGCGATGGAGCGAAGCGACTTCGCCGCTTTTCGAGCGTGTGGGGAGGTGGTGCGCTGGAAGAACGTCCGTCCGGCATTCGAAAGCGGTAGAGGGCTGGCGCCCACAACCGCACTCCAAGACGCTGGCGCGAGGTTCGGGAAGCCCCGTGCGAAGTCGGCGACGTTTTGGAGTGCGGCGATGGAGCGGAGCGGATTCGCCGCTTTTCGAGCGGGTGAGGAGGTGGTGCGCTGGATGAACGTCCGTTCGGCATTTGAAAGCGGTAGAGGGCTGGCGCCCACAACCGCACTCCAAGTCGCTGGCGCGAGGTTTTGGGAGCCCCATGCGAAGTCGGCGACGTTTTGGAGTGCGGCGATGGAGCGGAGCGACTTCGCCGCTTTCCGAGCGGGTGGGGAGGTGGTGCGCTGGATGAACGCCCGTCCGGCAGTCGAAAGCGGTAGAGGGCTGTCGCCCACAACCGCACTCCAAAACGCTGGCGCGCGATTCGGGAACGCTTCACCAGCCTGGATTTGGAAAACGACCGCGCCGGTTCAGGGTGCCGGCAGGCTTCCATTGCCGGTTGGCCGGTGATAATTCTTGCGGGATTCCGCCGCGGGAAGCGTGTCTCTGGATAAAGGAACATGAAACCAACATTCACTGCCATGAAAACCAGAGTCTTCCCACTTCTTATTCTTACATCCTTGCTGACCTTCGGCGTTTCCGCCCAGGAACAATCGACCAGTAAATCGGACGAGTCTCAGCCAGCCCGGCTCAATCCAGATGGTTATTTCAGACAGGAATCCCCGAAGCTCACGACCTTCGATTTGGCGTTTCCCGGTGGAACACCGAAGGAACTGGTGGTGGCAATCCAGGAGGCAATGGGTCAACCGGTGAACGTGATCATTCAGGAGGAATATGATTCGATTCAGATTCCCATGTTTGAGGTGCATCACGTGACACTGCCCCAGTTGTTGGTTGCCGTCAGTCAAGCCGGGCGTGAAACAAGCGATTACCGTTACGGTTTCATTACAATGGACAAAACTCACGCAGACACCTCGATCTGGACCTTGGCCGTCAGTTTCCGGAACCCGCGTCCGGCACCGGAACGATTCCGCCAGTTCTATCAGCTCGCGCCCTATCTGGAGGTCTTTCAGGTCGAGGACATTACCACCGCCGTCGAAACCGCATGGTCCATGAAAACAATCGGGCCCGGCCAGCCGATGATGAGATTCCACAAGGACACCCAACTCCTCATTGCGATGGGGACTCAGGAGGAACTCGGTTTGATCGAACAGGTCCTGTCCCAGTTGAAGGAACGGCTCCCAAAACCGGCCATCGATCCGCAAACCGGTCATCCGATCCCTCAGCGAAGAATCACGAATTGAAACGCCCCAAGTGGATATCGCATGGACAACAATCGAATTCGGGAACATTGACCGCGCAAAAGTCGCAATGGAACCCCAGTCAGACGGCGACGCGGATCGGGACGTCGCCGCCCTGACCGGCGCCATGAAACGCGGCGACGAGGAGGCCTACCGCCGCTTCTGCGAACTCTATCTCCCCCGCCTGCTGCGCTATCTCCTCGTGCTCGCGCGCGGCGACGAGGACTCGGCGCGGGAGTCCCTGCAACAGACACTGGTGCGTGTCGCCCGTCATGCGCGCGTGTTCAGGTCGGAAGCCGTGTTCTGGAGCTGGCTGACGGTGCTGGCGCGGAGCGCGTTCATCGATCATCAGCGGAAATCCATCCGGCAGCGCTCGCTCCTCGAACGCCTTTTCTCCCTGCGCGGCCCGCCGTCCGATCCCGGTGTCGCCGATTCGGAGGCGCGCTTCGAGGAGTGCGTGCGACGGGCGCTTGCCGGTCTCATCGATGAGGACCGCGCCCTGATCGAGCAGAAATACTTCGATGGATTTTCCGTGAAGGAAATTGCCGGTCGCAACGGCGCCACGGAGAAGTCGGTGGAATCGCGCCTGGTGCGCGTCCGACGTCAGTTGAAGACTCGCATTCTGGAGGAGTTGAACGATGAAACGAAATGCTGAACTGGACACGCTCGTTGGCGAACTGTTTGCCGGAGATGCCGCCGGCCTGACTGGCGAGACCGCGCTGGAGTGTCTGATTCTCGGCGGACGCATGCGCCGGCGCGCGCGCAAACGAAACGGGTTCCTGGTTGCCGCGGCCGTTCCGTTGTTTCTTGTGGCCGGGGTGTTGATGCTGGCGCGGCTGCCCGAATCCATGCCGACCGGACCGACGGAGGCCGCCGTTGAAACGGTTCGCACCCTGCCGCTGGCGTCCGGTCAGTTGATTGTGACGGGTGGGGCTGTCGCGGCGACGGTGAACTCGGATATCGGTTCAGTCTTGGTGGTCCGCAGCGGGCCCAGTGCGGCGGTGGAGTTGGTTTCGGATCGACAGCTCCTGGCGTTGACCTCGGGAAGGCCGGCCATTCTGGTCCGGCCGGGGACAAAGGATGCCCGGCTTGTGTTCGCCGATCCGCAGGACCAGGAGCCGGATCCGGCGCTTTGACGGCCCGTTGTGCCAGAAGTAACTGTTACCCGGGAGGGAATCGAATGGACTTGAAAGGAGGAGCTGACTTTCGTGAAATCCTCACTTGGAGCCCCCTTTCCGGAAGCCATGAACACCCGACGCAGACAGCCGGTCCTGATCGTGACAGGCTTTCTGATTGTGGGACTGGTCGTGCTGGTGGGTGTCTTCAGATCGACCGAACCCGTGTATCGCGGCGCTCCGCTGTCCCTCTGGCTTGACGGGACAATGTCCAGGCGAGGGGTTCCATGGCAGGAGCAGCGGGAAGTGTGGGATTCCGTGGGACCGGAGGCGTTGCCGTGGCTGGTCCGCTTCGTGGGTTTGCAGGAAGGGATGGCTGACCGGAAATACCACGAGTGGTATTACAAGCAGCCCCCAAGTCAGCAACCTTCGTATCTGCCGAAACCGCGCCTCTGGCAAAAGCGCACGGCTCGATACAACGCGGCCCAAATCCTTGCCCGGTTGGCGCCCGGCACCGAGTATGAAGACCGGGCGCTCGATTCCCTTCTGCCTTCGGGATTCCGGGATCGGGACGCTCCGGTCTGGTTCCATCTACTGGGATCGTTCACGAATTCCGGGGAGCGTGTCGTGCCGGTCTTGATCACGGGGTTGACGAATCCTGTCACCTTCGAAGCGAGTCTCGGATCGCTTGAGAAATTCGGAACTGCGGGGAGCCCCAGGCTCCTTGAAATGGCGTTGAAGGAAAGCGGCTTTGTCCGTCCCGCCGAGCTGGCGCTGGAGAAAATTGATCCGGAGCGGTATCAAGAGCTGCTCCGGGTCAGATTCAATGCCGCCCCTTGATGTGGCAATAGGGTCGCATCTAAATAATTGACAATTGCCACCTCAACTGCTCAAGACAGGAGGAAACTGAGGGAAATGGTCGAACTCCATCGTTTCGAGATCTTGCATGAAATCCTTCGTTGAGCTGTTTCGCCGATGGACGGCGCACGATACCCGCCGGCTCATCCTTAACGAAGGCGCTTCGTCAGACAGACTGCTATCCAGGATCCTGGATCTGCAGATTCGCACGCCCCAGCGTTGCTACGTCGTCGAGGGCAAA
>DATKEE010000021.1:0-6787 GCA_035544555.1 Candidatus Methylomirabilota bacterium | reverse complement strand
GGGTAGGAAATGCCCGCCAATCGCAACGCCTCCTTGTTGATGGGCGCCGTGGCCACCGCCGCCACTTCCCCCGCCAGCGCCGCATCGATGGCCGCCTGGATGAATTCGTAAGCCGCCCGTCCGTTGTCGCCGCTCACCGTCCCCGGCACCAGGTCATCCGCCATCGCGTGACCCAGATCCAAGACCGCCGGCGCCCTCAATCCAGCGGCCCGCTCCGCCCACTCCTCCTTCCGGAGGATGTCAGCCGGCGCCGGCAATCCGCACTCCCTTGCGCACCGCGCGAGCACCGTGGCATCCCCAAACACCACCGGAACGCACTCGTCGCGCATTCCCTCATCCGCCAGCAACCGCAGACAAAGCTCCGGCCCGATGCCGGCAGGATCCCCCATGGTCACCGCAATCAATGGTCGTTCCGCGCGCACGCCCCATCCCTACCCCCCGCCCCGCCGATTGTCACGGTCGCAGATTCCACCCCCTGCCGCGGAATCCGGGTCAATCCAGGAACCCGACCGCAGCCTCGATGTGGTTGATCAACGCGGCCGGCTTGCCTCCGGCGGTGGCGGCGGCGTTTCGAAGGGCGGATACTCCACACCGCGCGCCTGTTCCACCCACGCCTCGTCTCCATACACTCCCGCCCTTTCGGGACGAAACGGACGAAACCCAACCTCCCGTGCGGGCGAATCGCGTGACAGCCGGAAATCGTAGTCGCCCGGCGCGGTAAACCCGGGATCCGCGATGATTGATCCCTCGTCCTTCCCATCCGCCTGCCATGCCTCAAACGTCTTTCCCGCAAACTCGATCGGCTCTCCGTCCGTCCTCCAATAAACATTGCTCCGCAACAACACCCCATCGTCGCTCCATCGCCCGTTGAACAGCGGACCCTCGTTCCAGAAGATGATGTTCCGCTCGAACGTGAATGAAAGATGATCCTCCACCCGCGTGCGTTGAAGCTGATGATCCCTGCCGAACGCCAGAATGTTGTTCCGGATGATGTTCTCCTTCCCGTAGTGCTGATGATACCCGCCCGTCTTGGTGCGATAGACCAGGTTGTTCTCCATCAGAACGCCGGTGCTGCCCTCGTCGTTGTAAAGTCCCCACCCGCCATAGCTCCACGAATCAACATCGTGAATGACGTTGTGACTCACGGTCGTGCCCTCCGACGGCCCCAGCGTGTACACCCCGCCCATGTCGCTCAACCAGCCCCAGCCCAGATGATGAATGCGGTTGAACTCGATCCGGTTCCGCTTCGCCGGACTCTCCGCGTAACCCCACCGCCAACCCACTGATACTCCCGTGTAATAGAAATCCGCGATCTCATTGTGCGTCACTTGATTGTCGCCGCTGTGACCGATCCACACCCCCACCGCGCAGGGAAACACCCGGCCGCCATGCCGGATGATGTTGTTGTCCACGATGACGTGCCCGGTTCGTTCCGACGGTTCGGAAGCGATTCGCGTTTCGCCGATCCGCACGCCGCCCGCGCCGAGATCATGCAGATGCGAACCCTCGAGGGCGATTGCCCGGCAACCCTCGCGAAACCACACTCCGTACGTGCCCGTGTGCGCGATTTCGCAATCCCGGATTGTGACGTGCCTTGCGCCGTCCATTTGCACCACCGCTTCAATCGGCGACGCGGCCTGCGCGGGTTCAAAACCCCCCGGTGGCGTCAGCCATTGCGCGTGATGAAAGGTCAGCCCCTCGAACGTCAGATGCTCCACGAATGCCCCCTCCCCGGCATCCCCCGCCAGCACCAGAAACTTGTCCACGACGGGCGCCACGACCCTGGCCCGCGCCAGATCCTCATCCGGAAGCGGCCGGTAAAACAACGTCCCATTCCGCGCGAGAAACCATTCCCCCGGCTCATCGAGCGCGGCTCGGTGGTTTTCCAACACATAGCCGGTGTGCTTCGTCATCGGATTCCACGACTTCATCCCCTCGCCGGTCGTGACCAGCGTTCCCGATTCCACGTCCACCGAGTCCAAAAACCGCCGCGTGTTGTCCCACTTGTGATAGGCGAGCAATTGAACATCCCGCATCTCTTCCCGCCCCACGCCGGCCAGCGACGCGATGTCCTCCGGCCGCACCGTGATCGTCTGGGTGGCGCGCCGGGCCTGTCGCGGACTCCCCGGCTCGATCACCTCCTCGCTGACGTCCAGCATGTAATGGAAAAACCGGTTCGGCGTTCGCGCGCGCGTTGCCCGGCGTCCATTCACCCAAAGCTGCTCGAAATACCACTCGCCCGCCGCAACCTCGGGGATCTCCGCCGCCCACAATCCATCCCCCAGTTCCCTCCACCCCTGGATCACACGTCCTCCCGAAAACACCGGCCTGGCCCCTCGCGTGGCTTCATAGGTAATCGGCGCCTCCGCGGTCCCGCTGTCTTCAGCGGTGAACACCGCAGGCCCGGTCATTCGATAGGTGCCCGCAAAAATCCGCACCCGCACCGGTTCCTCCAGCGGACCCTCCGCCTTCAATCGTCGCACCGCGTCCCGCGCCCCCGCCAACGAAGCAAGCGGTCCGTCCGTTCGCTCGGGATTGGGCGCCGGAAGCGTGCCCGACCAGCCATCATCACCGGTCGTCGCCACATAAAACGTTTCCGCACGGAGGGTCGCCACCGTCGCGACGATCAGAATCGTCACGAACCACAGCAGCGGCGGGAGGACCTTATTCATCGCGCAACCATTCCATCACACGTTCAACCGCCTGGCCGGCCGGCACCGGAATCAATTCGCCCCCACGCGGCTTCATTTCCACTTCGCCCCGCGCCAGTGACTTCTCCCCGATCCCCACCCGCAGGGGAAAGCCCACCAGTTCGGAGTCCTTGAACTTCACCCCGGGGCGTTCCTCGCGATCATCCAGAATCACCTCGACACCGCGTTCCAGCAACTCGTCGTGAACGCGCAACGCCAGCTTCATCACCTCGCCGGCCGGGGAGACATTCAAAGGGGTCACGCAGACGGCAAAGGGCGCGACGCTGACCGGCCACAGGATGCCGTCCTGGTCGTGCGACTGTTCGATGATCGCCTGCAGCGTGCGTGTGACGCCGATGCCGTAACACCCCATGATCGCCGGTTGTTGTTTCCCGGTTTCATCCAGGAACAAGGCGTTGAGCCGTTCGCTGTACTTCGTGCCCAGTTTGAACACGTGCCCGACCTCGATGGCGCGCTGAACCTTCAACGGCGCCCCGCACTTTGGACAGGCTTCTCCGGCCCTGACCGTGCGGAGATCCACCCATTCTCCCACGCGGATGTCGCGATTGAGTTGGACATTGCGCAGATGAAAACCGTCCTCATTGGCGCCCGTCACCATCGGCCCGGCGTCCTTCAGCGCGCCATCCGCGTAAATCTTCAATTCATTCACGCCGACGGCCCCCAGGCTGCCGGGATGAGCCCCCAGCGCGCCGTGAATCTCCTCCGGCGTCGCGGGGCGGAATTCACTCGTCCCCAAAACGCCGGTCAGTTTCGCCTCGTTGAGTTGATCGTCACCGCGTACCAGCGCCAGCACGATCCGGCTGTTGACCAGATACACCAGCGTCTTGATCTGTTGTTCGGCGGCCACGTGATGAGGCGCCTTGCTCAACGCCTCGATGGTGCTCACACCCGGCGTCGGAAACTTCTCGATGACCGGGGCCTTGGACGCCACCGGATCCGTGCATTGCGCCGTGGACGTCGCCGGCCCGCGGCTGGCTGCCTTCTCAATGTTGGCCGCGTAATCATCCGCCTCGCAGTAAACCACCTCGTTCTCCCCGGTCTCCGCGGGGACCATGAACTCATGAGAGAACTTGCCGCCAATGATCCCGGTATCGGCCTCCACCGGAATCGCCTTCAGTCCGCATCGCGCGAAGATGCGCGTGTAGGCGTCATACATTTTCCCGTAACTCACCTGCGCCGCCTCGTCCGTGGCGTCAAAGCTGTAGGCGTCCTTCATGATGAATTCCTTCGCGCGCATCAACCCGAAGCGCGGACGGATCTCATCCCGGAACTTGGTCTGGATCTGGTAGAAATTGCGCGGGAGCTGTCGATAGGAATTGATTTCCCCGGCCACGAGCGTGGTGATCACCTCCTCGTGCGTCGGGCCCAGCAGCCATTCCTTTTTGGCGCGGTCCCGCACCTTGAAGAGCACGTCGCGCGCGGATTCGTAGCGCCCGCTCTGCTGCCAGATCTCCGGCGGCTGAAGCGCGGGCATCAACACCTCCATCGCGCCGGCCCGGTCCATCTCCTCACGGATGATGGTTTCCACCTTGCGCAAGGCCCGCACCCCGAGCGGGAGAAACGTGTAAAGACCGCCGGTGAGTTTCCGGATCAACCCCGCGCGCAGCAGCAGTTGATGCGAGATGATCTCCGCGTCCGCGGGGGTTTCCTTGAGGGTGGGAATGAGCAGTTGAGTCCAGCGCATAATCGGTTTAACCAGATTTGTGAGGGATGGTTCAACCACGGATGTACCCGGATGGGAAGAATAATTGCCGCACCCCGGCAAACCCACCCAACCCTCCCCGCGACAATAACTGATGCGGTCGCAGCATTTATTGTCGCGGGTCGGCTCGCCGTTCAGGGGGGCGAATACTGTCGGATGCCGGTGAGATCCCTCCGGGGCCGCCGGTCACTTCACCGTGTTGACCAGCGGGGTCAGTCCTTGTATCCGCACCTCCAGCCGGTCGCCCGATTCAATCGGACCCACCCCGCTCGGCGTGCCGGTCAGAATGATGTCCCCCGGCAACAGGGTCATGTTGGTGGAGACGAAGCTGACGAGATGAAAGCAGTTGAAGATGAGCTGGCTCGTGTTGGAGTTCTGCCGCAACTGCCCGTTCTGGAAGAGCTGGATCGTCAAATCGTGCGGATCCACCTTCGTCTCCACGTAGGGCCCCAGCGGCGTGAACGTGTCGAATGACTTTGCCCGCGCCCACTGGCTTTCGGCGTTCTGAATGGTGCGGTCGCTGATGTCCTGCGCCGCGGTGTAGCCGAAAATGTAACGCGCCGCGGCGGCCGGCGTCACGTTGCGCACACGGCGGCCGATCACGATCGCCATCTCGGCCTCGTAATCGGTGCGGTGATTGGAAAATGGAATCTCGATCTTGCCGCCGTCCGGAAGCAGGGACGTGGGTGCCTTCAACCAGAACAGGGGCTCCTTGGGAACCGGTTTGCCGCTCTCCCGCGCGTGATCCGCGTAATTCAACCCAACGGCGATCACCTTCGTGGGGGCCACCGGCGTCAATGTCTTCAGCCCTTTCAAGGGAGTCGGCTTCTTGTCAAACGAGGGGGACCCAAAAACGTCACCGTGAAGCTTGAACAATTCCCCATCGACGACTTTCGCGTAGAAAATGTCGTCACCCTTCTGAAATCGGCCAATGGCTGCCATATGTGGGCGGCTTTATTAGCAAATCTTGCCGACCGGTCGCAAGCTGAAAGTCTCCCGAAGCAAGTAATTTACGGCGGACGCATTGCATCGGGGTCTCTGCAACGGGTTCAGGTGTAGGCGCTTTCTCAACTTCATTAGGGGGCCTTAAGCCCGACCGCCCGAACAACTCCTCTGTCACCTCCGTTGACGCCCGCCGGGTGATCCTTGATGAAGGTCAGCCGGTCGCCGGTGTCGGGGATGCCGTCCGGCGCTGGGTCATCAAGCCAAACAACACGACATAGGCGAGCAGGAAAAACGCGCCAAACACGACGGTAAAGCGGCCGGCCGAGCGATAACTCTCCGGCGTGGTCAACAGCGACCAAAGATTCACCGCCAGCCCGATCGGCTGCACGAACACATCCCAACTGTTCCATGCCCGCTCTCCATGCAATGCCCTCCCGTCAACGCGTGTTGCCCTGCACCACTTCGAACCAATGCCCCAGAAAAAACTTCTTCTCTTCCGGCAATAATGTGTCCGACGTCCCGAGAATCGGACGCAACGCGGTGGTCATCTGCAGCATCACCAGAACGAAGACAACCATCCAGACCTTGAACCCGCCCCCGGTGCGCTCGTCCATGTGGACGAATCCACGGTTCAGAAATCGCAACCCGAAATACAGCGCGATCACCCAGAACACCAGGTGCAGCGCTCCCATCGCCACAAGCGATTCCGTCGAACGCGAAAAAACCCACGCCACCGGCGCAAATCCCAGCAACAACAGCGTCATCAACGCCAGCAATCCGCATTGCAATCCCGCCACCTGCGCCAGCCGCGCGCGCGAACCGCTCAAACACGAAAAAATAAACAGACTCGGCAGGCAGATCAGCGCCGAGAACAACATCCCACCAGAAAGTTTCAACGGCGCCGCCCAAAGCTGACGGCCCCCCGAGAACGATCCCACCACCAATCCATAAACAATCACCCCCGCCAGGGCGACCAGCAGCAGAGCCCGGATCAGCCTCCCCCCTTCCCCAACCCTTAACTCCTGAATGACCCGCGCCGGCTGACGCAACAACGCGTCCAGCGTCGGCCCGACCCCCTGGATCGGTCCGGTTTCCATCGGCTCGACCGCGGAGGAGGGCATCGGAGGTGGAGAAGAACCCGCGGGACTGGAAGACTCGGGCCGGGGTGTGGATGTCGGAATGTCTGCATCACTCATAAGGAACCAGGGTTGAGGTGTATCAGGGATTTCGGAACTTCTTCATTGCTTGGGAACGTCATCAACTAGCCAGCAGTCTCATCAGCGCGCGGGCAACCGAGTCGTAAAAACCGCCCTCGAAGGCGTCCGGCCTCAGAAACTGCACCGGAAGTCCCGGCGATCCGATAAACGGGCGCAGGATCCAGCAGAGTTGCGATCCGAAAAACAGATTGCCCGCAAGCCAGGCGAGGACG
>DATKEE010000020.1:0-14652 GCA_035544555.1 Candidatus Methylomirabilota bacterium | reverse complement strand
CAGCACCTTCACCTCGAGCGGCCCTGTGACCTACACATACGAGGTCGTTCCGGAACCCGGGACCTACGCCCTCCTGGGCCTCGGCGCCGGCATGCTCTTCTGCACCATCAAACGCCGCGCGCGCCGCGGCTGAATGGGACGGGCCGCCGGCGTCACCGTTCCGCCGGCGGCCCACCCTCCGTTTCCCTCGGTCCCATGAACAAGCTCCTTCCCGCGTTCGTTCTCATCTCTCTCACCGCCTCCACGACGCTCCAGGCTCAGTTCGATTTCGTCACCCTGACCAACCAGCACGCCGATGTGCTCATCGGATATGACGCGGAAGCGTTCAACCCGTTATCATTCGTCATTCGTAACGATGACGACGGTTCAATCCTCTTCAGCAACGAAGTCCGTCTGGCTGTCAGCGAGGCGGGACAACTCAGTCTCCCGCCGGACACCCCGTTTGGAGACGCCGGCGATCCAATCTGGATCCTGCCGCAGAGCCAGAACGCGGACCTCCTGTTTCTTGGCCTTTCCGGAGATGGCCTCCCCCTGAACGTGTTCAGCGAGCCGGTCAAGCTCAGCCTGCTCAACGCTGAAGGTCCGGGAGACTTCTTTCTCTGGCAGTCCGGATCCATCGGCTCCTTTGACGTCCGCATCAATACCCGGGACGGCCTCACGGCTGCCGACAACACGCTGGTCTTCGCGGGAGGGCATGACCATTACAACTGGGGGTTCACCTCCACCGGCTCCTATCATCTCACCTTTCAGGCATCAGGCACGACACAACCGGACGGCATTCCCGTGACCAGCCCCGAAACCACCTTCGTCTTCGATGTCCTTCCCCTGCGTCCCTACGAGCAATGGCAACGCGCCCACTGGCCGCCCGCGACTGCCTTGTCTCAAATGGCTCCGGATTCGGATCCCGATGGCGATGGCATTCCGAACATCATGGAATACGCCCTGGCACTCGATCCCAACATTCCAACCACCGATGGACTGCCTAAACTCGTCATCATTGGTGAAAACAACGATCTCTACGCCGCCCTGGAATTCACCCGCGTCAAGACGGCCACCGATCTGGCTTATCAGGTCCGCGCCACGGATTCCTTGAACCCATCCTCCTGGGAACCCCTCACCCACGTTGTCAGCATCACGGACCACGGAGCCACTGAAACCGTCGTCGTCAGGGATGTCATCCCGCTCCCCTCCACCGAGCACCGGTTCTACAAACTGGATGTCGCCTTCAACTGACATCCCCCTCCCGGTGAAACATCCGGTAAAGCCCCGGCAGCACCAGCAGTGTCAAGGTCGTCGATGAGATGATCCCCCCGATGACAACGGTCGCCAGTGGACGTTGAACCTCCGCCCCCGTCCCCGTCGCCAGCGCCATCGGCACAAAGCCCAGCGACGCCACCAGCGCCGTCATCAACACCGGACGCAGCCGCGCCAGCGACCCCTCCGTGACCGCGTCCTCGAGTGGCCGTCCCTCTTTGCGCAGCCGGTGTATGAAGGAAATCATCACCAGACCGTTCAACACCGCCACGCCCGACAGGGCGATGAACCCCACACCGGCGGAGATTGAAAGCGGAATCTCCCGCATCCAGATGGACGCCACACCGCCGGTCAACGCCAGCGGCACCCCCGTGAACACCAGCAACGCGTCCTTCCCGCTCCCCAGCGCGGTAAACAACAGCAGAAAGATCAACAACAGCGCCGCCGGAACCACGAGGCGCAACCGGTTCGCCGCCGACATCAAATTCTCAAACTGACCGCCCCAATCGATCCAGTAGCCCGCCGGCAGCGTCACCTCGTCGCGAATGCGCCGTTCCGCCTCCTCGACAAAGGATCCCAGGTCGCGACCCCGTACATTCGCCGTCACCACAACACGCCGTTTCCCGTTCTCACGGCTGATCTGGTTGGGGCCCTGCGACACATCGAGGTCCGCCACGTCCGCCAGTCGAATGTAATCGAGCGGCGGCGTCTCAGAACGTCCGCCTCTCAATTCCTCGACCGAAGCGCGTCCCCGGTGTGCCTCCAGAATCTCCCGCCGATGGCCTTCGGGCAGCCGGATCGGCAGTCCGCGTATCCCCTCAATGTCCACGCGCAATTCCTCGGGAAGCCGCACGATCAGGTCGAACCGGCGGTCGCCTTCGTACACCGTGCTCGCCACCCTGCCTCCGAGTGCGATCTCGATCACCTCCTGCACATCGGCCACATTCAAACCGTGACGCGCCAGCAAATCACGCTTCAGATCAATCGTCAGGATCGGCAATCCCGTCGTCTGCTCCGTCTGCACATCCGCGGCCCCAGGCACCCCCGCAAGCACGCCGCCCACACGCTCCGCCGCGTCCGCCAGCGCGTCCAGATCGTCGCCGTGGATCTTCACCGCCACATCCGCCCGCACGCCCGACAACAGCTCATTGAACCGCATCTGGATCGGCTGCGTGAACTCGTAGTTGTTGCCCGGAATCCTGCTCACGATCCGGTTCAATTCCTCCACCAGTTGATCCATCGGCTTCCGCGGATCCGGCCAATCCCCCCTCGGTTTCATCATGATGAACGTGTCGGCCACACTGGGCGGCATCGGATCGGTCGCGATGTCCGGCGTGCCGATCTTCGAGAACACGTTGTCCACCTCCGGCACCACCGCCAGCCTGCGCTCGAGCGCGTGCTGCATCTCCACCGCCTGCGAAAGGCTCGTGCCCGGAATCCGCAACGCGTGCATCGCAATGTCCCCCTCGTCCAGTTCCGGTATGAATTCCGTCCCCATCCGCGCCGCGACAATGCCGCTCGCCACCACCAGGAAAACCGCCCCGAGCGTCACCGCCAGCCGATACCTCAGGCAGGTCACCAGCAACGGCCGGTAAATCGCCCGCCCCAGCCGCATCAGGGGATTCTCCCGTTCCGAAACCCGGCCGCGCAGAAGGATGGCCGCCGCCGCCGGCACAAAGGTCACCGAGAACAACAACGCGCCGCAAAGCGCGAGAATCACCGTCAACGCCATCGGCCGGAACATTTTGCCCTCCACACCAGTGAGGGTCAGGATCGGCAGATAAACGATCATGATGATCAGCACGCCGAAGAAACTCGGACGCACGACCTCCTTCGAGGCCGCCAGTACGGTTTCCAGACGCTCGGTCACTCCCAGCCTCCGCCCCCGGACCCGCTGCTCCTCCGCGAGTCGCCGCACGGAATTCTCCACAATGATCACCGCGCCATCCACAATGAGCCCGAAATCCAGCGCGCCCAGGCTCATCAGATTCGCGCTGATCCCGTTCTCCACCATCCCGGTGATGGTGAACAGCATCGACAACGGAATCACGAGCGCGGTGAGAAGCGCGGCGCGCACGCTCCCCAGCAACAGAAAGAGAACCACAACGACCAGCAGCGCCCCTTCAAACAGGTTGTTCCGCACCGTCCGGATGGTCGCGTTCACCAAGTCGGTCCGGTCATAAACGGTCCGTGCCAGCGCCCCTTCCGGCAGGCTTTCATTGACACTCTCCATGCGGTCCGCCACCCGTCGCGCCACCGCCCGGCTGTTCTCCCCGATCAACATCATCACCGTCCCCAGCACCACCTCCCTCCCCGATTCCGTCGCCGCTCCGGTGCGCAGCTCCCTTCCCACAAGCACCTCCGCGACGTTCCGCACCCGGATCGGCACGCCGTCGTGACGCGCCACCACGATGTCCCGGATTTCATCGAGGGTCCTCACCTGTCCGGGGGCGCGAATGAGATACTGCTCGCCATGGCGCTCGATGTATCCGGCGCCGACGTTCTGATTGTTCCTCGCAAGCGCCTCCATCACGTCCCGAAGATCCAACCGATGCGCCACCAGTCGATCCGGATGCGGCGTGACATGATACTGCTTCACATACCCGCCCACCGCGTTCACCTCCACCACGCCGGGGAGATTCAGCAGTTGGGGACGGATGATCCAGTCCTGAATGGTGCGCAGCTCGATCGGGGAATGCGTTCCGCCCTCCGTGTTCTCCACGGTGTACATGAAGATCTCCCCCAACCCCGTCGCTATCGGCCCCATCTCCGGATCAATGCCCGCCGGCAGCGTGTTCTTCACCGTCTGCAACCGCTCGCTGATCAACTGCCTCGCGAAATAGATGTCCGTTCCCTCCTCGAACACCACCGTCACCTGCGACAACCCGTAGCGCGACAAGGATCGCGTGTGATCCAGGCGCGGCAGCCCCGACAGGGTGAACTCAATGGGAAAGGTGATCCGCTGCTCCACCTCGAGCGGCGAATACCCGGCCGCCTCGGTGTTGATCTGCACCTGCACATTGGTGATGTCCGGCACCGCGTCGATCGGCAGCCGCTGAAAATTGTAGATGCCCACACCGGCAATTCCCAGAGTGACCAGGATCACGAGCCAGCGCTGGCGGATGGCGAAGGTGAGAATGCGTTCCAGCATGAATGTCCTTGCGCCTCAATGATCGTGGGTCGCTCCCGACTTCAACAGGTCCGCCTTCAGCACGAAGCTGTTCGTCGTTGCCACCTCCTGTCCCGCTTCGATGCCGGACACAATCTCGATCCAGCCGCCACCGCGCCGCCCGGTCACGACCGGCATGGCCTGAAATACGCCCCCCTCCTTCACGAACACCACCTCCCAGTCGCGGAAAGTTTGCAACGCCTCCGTCCGCACCGCCACCGGCACCTCCACCCGATCCAACTCCACGGCGCCCGTAACAAACAACCCCGGTCTCAACCGACCCTCCGCGTTCTCCAGTTCCACCCTCACCAGCGTCGTCTGACTCTGCTCCGTGCCGAACGGCGACAGGTAACTGATCCGGCCCTCCCGCTCGACGCCCTGCCCCGCTCCCCGGATCACCACCCGTTGCCCCGACTCAAGCCTCGATGCATCCTCCGCGTAAACATTCAGTTCCACCCAGACAGTCCCGAGATCGGCCACCTTGTAGATCGGCCGCGTCTGATCCACGAACTCTCCGGCCGCCACGTTCTTTTCAATGATGCTTCCCGAAATCGGCGCGCGTACTTCATAGGGCCGCAGGCTTTCATTGCTCTCCACCGACGCCAGCACCTCCCCTTCCTTCACCGCATCCCCGAGCAGCTTGTGAACCTCCCGCACAGTGCCGCCATAACGCGGCGTCACAAACGCCATCCGATTCTCGTTCGGCGCAATCCGGCCATACGCGGTCACGGTCTCGGCCATCCACCGCGGTCCCGCCACCTCCACCCCAATCCCCGCCTCCGCCACCGCCTCCGAGGCGAGTTCAACCCGCCCCTCGTACGACGTGTAGCTCCACTCATACGTCCGCCCCGCGTGACTGGCTTCCACTTGGACGTCGAATGAGTGCGGTTCTTCCACCACCCCTGTGCTGCGGCGATATCCATGATCCTGCTCGACTTGGAACTCCTTGAACACATCCGTCCTTCCCCCGAATCGTGCCAGCTCGAGGGTGGTCTCAAAGTCCCCGGGAGGCAGTGCCTCGCCTCCCCGGTAGGCATAAACATGAAAACGAGGCGGAACACCCCGTTCGAAGATCACAATCTCAACGCTGAATCCCTCCTGCTCAAGGAGCCGCCCGCCATGCGGCCCGCGGCCCGCCTCATCGGCGCCGTGATCCGAGACCTGCCCGTGGCCGTGCCCCTCTTCATGCCCATGCCCGTGGCCGTGGCCGTGATCGTTCGAACCGACCGTGGCAGGCTCGACCGTCCGCCAGACAATCCAGACCAGGACGCATCCCGCCAGAACGACCGCGAGGGTTGCGAGTGTTTGCTTTGCTTTCATGGCTGTTGATTCCTCTCCGCTCCGGCGAGTGAGACGCCGAGCAACCGCTCGATCTCCAGCACGAGCGTGTGGCGGGTCATCCCCGCGTCGATGCGCTCGCGGCGCAATTCCAGCAGGGTCCGCTGCGCCTCCAGCAAATCCAGTTGGGAAAACCGTCCGATCTCATATCCCCGCTCCGCCAGTTCCAAGGCCTCCCGCGCGGCCGGCAACACCTCCTCCTCCAACACCCTCAGTTCCTCGGCGGCGTGCAGGATTTCCTGACACATCCCGTACAACACCGCGCGCAGCCGCACGCGCTCCGCCTCACGCCAGTACGACGCCCGTCCGGATCGAAGCTCCGCCGCCGTGACGTTCCCCTGGTTCCGATCGAACACCGTCAGCGGAATCGACGCCCCGAATACCAGGGCGGCATCGTCGGTTCGCTCGAACCGTTTGACGCCGGCGCCGATCGTGAGATTTGGCACTGAACGCGCCCGCGCCAGTCGCAGCTCTGTCGCGGCCAGTCGTTCCTCCGTCACCCACCGCGCCACACCCGGGCTCGATTCCACCTTCCCGGCCAGTTCCTCAAAATCCGGAACCCGCCCCCGCCCGAACAGTTCGCCTTCGGCCCGGTTGAACACGGGCTCATCGGCTCCCCAGAAGGCGGCCAATCGCCGGCGCGCGGCCCGCAACTCATGCTCCGCGTGTTCGAGTCCGATCCGGTTCCGCGCCAGCGCCACGCGCGCCCTCTGCTCTTCGAGAGGAGAAGCCGCGCCCGCCTCGATTCGATCCCTGATCGCCGCCAGCCCTTCCTCCGCCAGCGCCACTCCTTCTTCAGCAACCACCGCCCGTTGCTGATCCGCCACCACATGAATGAAAGCGAGCGTCGCGTCCGCCATCACCTCCATCCGCGTCCATTCACTCTCCTGAATCACTCGTTCCTCACCGGCCCGGGCCGACGCCAGTCGCGCCTCACGCTTGCCTCCCAATTCGATCACCTGTCCGAGTTGCAACGTCGTTTCAGCGGAGCTGGCGCCCGCCAGATCGCCCGTTCCCGCCACATTCTCAACCTCCAAACCCACCGTTGGATTGACCCTTAATCCAGCCTGCACCCGGTCCGCGTCCGCGAGGAGGGGTCCAATCGCCGACGCCGCCAGCACCGGACTGCGCGACAGCGTCAACTCCAGGACATCCCTCAATCGCAGCACCGTCTCCGGCTCTCTCACCCGGTCATCGGCCTCCTCGTTCCGAATGCGCCCCGAAGCGGCCGGAGTTCCCGATACAACTCCCTCTCCCACCGGGGTGGCACCCGCGGTCGCTTCGGCGCGCCGGCCCGCGTCACATCCCGCACCCGCGGCGAATATCATCGCCATCAGGCAGCAGGTCCACGGCATGGAATGGAAACGACTCATGGAAACTGAAACGCAAACGAGAAAACATCCGGGATAACAGAACCCCGGCCGGAGAAGCGAACACGGTCAGGCCGCGTCCTCAGAAGAAAAGAAACGTGGGCGCCCGCACGGGCATGGCCGCCCGGACAAGAAACTGCCACGGAATCGATCCCCGATTTCCGACGTCCGAACGCGCGACGGTAACCAGGCCCGCTTCGAATACAATCGATGCACCGGCGGGAACGGGCGCCTGGAGCTCTTCGCCCTCGAAGGGAAACACAGCGTCCGTTCTTTCGTCCACCTTGTAGAGCGCGGATTCAACCACGCCGCAGGCGTCCCCCTCGCAGGCGGGTTCGACCGGACCACAGTCGCCACCGCCTTCGTCGCAACAAACCATCGACGGCAACACCCGCGCCCCTTCCAGGAGACAGTGCGACGTGAGGGGCACCCAGAGTGCCAGCAGCAGCAGGGCAATGGATTGGTACCAACGCGTCATGTGTGGGAACTATCGGTTTCGAATCTACTGCAGCGCGTGGCCTTGAACATTGCAGGTGGGAATCGCTCCGACGGTCACAATGGTGTAAGTGCCGCCCGCCGGACAGGCTGGAAACCCGTCGTCCGCCTTGAGATAGGGGGCCAGGTCCGCGGGAGTCACCAATGCGCCTGCCTGCTTTCGATTCTCCAGCGCCCATTGTTCAATCGCGCCATCGATCTGGCGAAGGTTGTTGATGCAGGCATTTGCCTGGGCCTGCGCCCGCAATGCTTCAAACTGCTGGTTTTGCTGTTGCAGTTGTTCGTTCTGCTCGCGCAACTGAAGGAGTTCGGCCGCGGGCTGCGTGTTGGCGGGGGCTTGCCGCGCCTGTTGAAGTTGCTGGGTCAGTTCCTGCGCGTTTTGGCGAAGCTGCCGGACCTCGTTGCGCAGCCTCAGCAACTCCTGGTTCTCCCTCCGCAAACGCTCCAGTTCGTCCTGCTGAATTTCCAGCTTCCGCAACTCGGTATTCTCCTCCTCCAGCATCGCCACACGCTCCACTTCCTCCTCGAGATCGGTGATCCTCGCGTTCTGCCGCTGCTTCGACGCGACCATGAGGTACAGCCCGGCCCCCATGACGACCGTGAGAATCCATGGGATGATTGATTTCATGATGCTGAATCGGCCGGTCCGGAGATTCCAGGTCAACTGCCGCCCGCCGGCGCTGAACGAACTGGTGCGCGCGGCGGGGGTCGAACCCACAACCTACGGCTTCGGAGGCCGTCACTCTATCCAATTGAGCTACGCGCGCAACCCGTGGCCCGCAGGTTACTAGGAAAACGCACCCCGTCAATCCCCGACCACCAAAAGGGGTCAGTTCTTGGTATTGATCACTCTCCCGATCGGTTCAGTGTCCCCCTCCGCCACCGATACAGCCGGTTGTTCACATATCCCGCCGTCCCCATCCGAAGCCGCTTCGCAATCCACTTCACCGTCACCAGCGTTTCCTCACGCAGCCGGGCCGCCACCCGCACCTTGACCCGATCCCCCTTTGCCCGCCTCGCAAGATCTTCCTCACTCCACTTGCTTCGCTTCAGCTCCTCCCGAATGATTCGCTCCGCCCTCTCCGCTTCCGCCTCGCGCCGTTCCTCCCCATAATGTTCCTCCCCCAACCGCTCGCTCATCTGGGCCAGCAGCTCCTTTCTGAACGCCTTTTCCCCAAAACACCAACCCCGACGAATCGCCCTGTAATCGGCGTCCGATTCAGCCGCGCGCCGGTCCTCCATCGCCCTCTCCAAAACCCGCCGTCCGGCCGCGCTGTCCCGCCCAATGCCATGTTCCCCCAGGAGCCGATCCACCCGCAACCACGGCCACCGCCTGCCCGGCGCCTTCAGATATTCCGGCCAACTGCTCCATCGATACTCACGCAACGCCTGATCCGGCCGCAGCAACTTCGCCCGCGACGCATTCAAATGCACATAATCGCAGACCGTCTTCACATACCCGTTTCCGCTTCCATCGACCGCAAGCGCCTTGTATCGCCCGCTGAACAGATGCCCGGACAATTGGTGGCGCAGGTTGAAGCGGAGGGTATAGGTGCCCAGCAACCACTTCATGCCCCCGACCAGGTTCGGTTCCGGAGTCTCCACCACAAGGTGGAAATGATTTGGCATCAGTGTCAGCGCGTGAATCTGCCAGCCCGTCCTGGCACATGTTTCTCCCACGGTCTCCAGATAGCGCTCACGGTCGGCGTCATCCTTGAAGATCAACTCCCTCCTGTCCCCCCGGTTCATCACGTGGTAAATCGCCCCCGGATACTCCACTCGAAGCTTGCGAGCCATGGCGCGGAGCCTGTCACATCTTCCGCGAGTGATCAATACCAAGAACTGACCCCTTTGGCGCGCGCAAGACTTCGTTCACCGATTCGGACAGGGCGCCGACCATCCTGCTTACCTGAGCCGCGGTCGCGCAATACGGCGGCATCAGGACGATCACGTTCCCGATGGGACGCGTCAGGACGCCGCGCTTCGCCATCGCTTCACAAACCCGGATTCCCGCGCGCTCCCGAAGGTCGAACGGCTTGCGCGTCCTCCAGTCCTTCACCAGTTCCACGCCGGCCACCAGGCCCGCCTGACGGACATCCCCCACCCGCGGCAATTCCCACAGCCGGCTCAACTCATCTCGAAAGGTCCGCTCCAGTCGCTGACGCGCCCGGATCCCCGCCGGTCGCTCAAGCAGGTCCAGACTCGCCCGCGCCGCCGCCGCCCCAAGCTGGTTGCCTGTGAAGCTGTGTCCGTGAAAAAACGTTTTGAATTCCTCGTATCCGCCCAGAAACGCGTCGAACACCGCTCGCGTCGTCAACGTGGCCGCCATGGGCAGATACCCGCCCGTCAGCCCCTTCGCCAGCGCGAGGTAATCCGGCTGAACTCCTTCCCGATGCGACGCGAACAACCCCGCGCCCTTGCCCTCGCCCTCTCCCGGCACTCCGGTTCTCCCAAATCCCGTCATCACCTCGTCCGCAATCCACTGCGCGCCATCACCCCGCACAATCTGATCGACGCGCCTCAGCCAGCCGCCGGGATGCGCCACCATGCCGGCCACGCCCTGGATCACCGGTTCGACCACCATTGCCGCGTAAGGATTGCCGCGCTTGCGTTGCGCCTTGAATCTTCGCTCCACCTCGTCCACGCACTCCCAGTGGCACCGCCGGTATTCCCGCGCGTCGCCCCGCTCCGGTTTCGCCCTGTTGTAGGGACAACGATAGCAATACGGCGCCATCACCCGATCCGATCCGAACAACAACCCGCGCCATGATTTGTGAAACAAATCCACGTGCCCCAGACTGACCGCGCCCACCGTGTCGCCGTGATACGCGTTCTCCAGCGAAAGAAAACGCGGCCGCCGGCTGCGACCGCTCCGCCTCGCGAATTCATAGGCCAGCTTCAATGCCACCTCCATCGCCGTCGATCCGTCATCCGAGTAGAACACCTTCTCCAGCCGCCGCCCGGCGGAACGTCCGCGGGTCAACGCGGGTGGATTCGCGGCATTTACCAGACGTTCCGCCAACAACGAAGCCGGCTCGTTGGCGAAGCCCAGCGCGGAGGAATGGGCGATCCGGTTCAACTGGGCGCGGATCGCGGCGTTGATGCGGGGGTGATTGTGGCCATGCAGGTTGGTCCAGATCGAAGCGTTGGCGTCCAGGTATTCCCGCCCGCGCGCGTCGCGCAACACCGCCCCCTTTCCCGAAACGATCACGATGGGTTCCCGCTTCGCCCAGTCGCTCATCTGGGTGAACGGATGCCAGACATGACGTTGATCCAGCCGCGCGAGTTCATGCATGAGTTTCAAATCGATCCCTTCGGACGAAGCGCCGTTCACTCCCCCGGAGCCGCCCGCACGTGGCTGAGGGCCGTCAGCAACTGCGCCACGTCGGTCGAGGTATGCGCCGCGCTCACGGTCAACCGAAGGCGAGCCTCCCCGCGCGCAACGGTCGGATAGCGCACCGCGGGGATGAACACCCCGTTGCTTCGCAGCGCCAGAGCCATGTCCACCGCCCGCCGCTCCTGGCCCACCACCAAAGGCAGAATGGGACCGCGCGCGCCCTTCGCGGTCAACGGCAATTCCCCCTGGGGCGCCAGCAGATGAAAGCGGCCGGTCCGGTCATCGATCCCGGACTGCAAGCCCTTGCTGATCTCCTCCACCCGGCTCCAGAGGCGTTGCCGTCGCGCCTCCCCCGCATCGGACTGGACGAACCGGATCCCGGCGAGCCCCGCCGCCGCGGCCGCGGGCACGGGAGCGGTGGAAAAAAGAAAACTCCGCGCGCGATTGATCAGAAGGTCAATCAACGGCCGCGAACCCGCGATGAATCCCCCGGCGGATCCGAGCGCCTTGCCCAGCGTGCCCATGTGGATCTCAATGCGTTCGGCGACCTGCTGTTCCTCAGCCAGACCGCGCCGGTTCTTGCCGTACAATCCGGTGGCGTGCGCCTCGTCCACCATCAGCCAGGCCCCGTGCTTGTCCTTCAAATCCGCCAGTTCACGCAGCGGCGCCATATCGCCGTCCATCGAAAACAAACTCTCGGTCACAATCAGCGTGCGTGACCGGCGCTTCCGACTCCGGGCGGATCCGGGTTCGCGCCGGTCCGCCCAGCGCAGAATCTTCGCCAGATCATTGAGATCGTTGTGATCGAACACGCGCAGCTTCGCCCCACACAACCGCGCGCCATCCACCACGCAGGCGTGCGCCAGCTTGTCGATGACCACCACGTCGTCCTTGTCCACCAGTGCCCCCAGGGTGCCGACCGCGGCCGCGTAACCGCTCGAAAAGGAGACGGCCGCCTCCACACCCTTGAACGCGGCAATGGCCTGGTCCAGTTCGTTGTGCGGCGCGAGCGAGCCGGAGATCAACCGTGACGCGCCGCTGCCCGCTCCATATCGCTCCACCGCGCGAATCGCCGCCTCCTTCAACGCCGGATCATTCGCCAGCCCGAGATAATCGTTCGACGAAAAATTCAACAACCAGCGTCCCTCGACCTGCACGTGCGGCAATTGCGGCGAGTGCATGCGCCGGACCTCGCGATTCAGCCCTTGCTCGCGCAAGTCCTCCAGCCGCCGGTTCAGTTCCTGGTTGAAATCGTCCATCGCTCAAAAGCGCGCGCTCAAGTCCACCGCGCGATCCGGCTGTCCAACTGAAACACCTGGCCCGAGACATTGTCCATCGTCGCGAGGAACGCCACAAAGCCTGCCACTTCCTCCGTCGAATTCAATCTTCCGAGCGCGTTCGACCCGGCCAGCTCCGTCCGCCGCTCCTCACCCAATCCAGCCGTCATCCCCGTGCGCATCACGCCGGGCAGAACCGCATTCACCCGGATATTGTGCGTGCCCAGCTCGCGCGCCAGGGATTGGGTGAAACCAATCAACCCAGCCTTCGCCGACACATAGTTGGCCTGCCCCGCATGACCCGCGCGCGCCGCGAAGCTGCCGATATTGATGATCTGCCCTCCACCCTGTCGAATCATCCCGCCCGCAACCGCCCGGCTGCAGCGCATCGCTCCCTTGAGATTCACGTCCAACGCGCGATCCCACGCGGTCTCCTCCAGTCGCCAGACCGGTTGATCCGCGGTGACACCGGCATTGTTGATCAACACATCGACTCTTCCCCATCGCCGGTTGACGTTCCCGACCACTTCCTCCACCTGGCTGCCTCGTGTGACATCCATCTCCAACCACCACACATCATCCGTCTCCCCGTCCGGCCGGCTTCGATGATACCCGGCCGCGATCCGCCAACCTCGCCCCCCGAATGCCCCGGCCAGGGCGCGGCCCAGCCCACCGGCCACCCCGGTCACCAGCACCACTCCGGGTTCATGTCGCGCTTCGTTCATCCGTAACCCAGGCGGGAACGTCAAATGGCCTCCGGTTCAATCGCCCATCGACCGTCGATCATTGACGCGTCCACCCGTCCAGCGTGATGGACGCCGGCCGCTTCCGCATCCATTGCGGTCCCGCTGAACGGCACCGCAATCAGATCGGCACAGGCACCCTCGGACAAGACTCCAGCCCGCCCGCTCATCCCCATGGCTTGCGCCCCGTTCAGAGTCGCCATCCTCAGCACAGTGGACGGCGACAGTCCGGGTTCCCTCGAAGCCAGCGCCCGCATTTCGGCAAACAAATCCAATTCCATCGGCTTCCTCTTCTGCTTCCGGACACTCGCCAGGCTGTCCGTTCCAAGACACACGTTGACGCCGGCGGCTGTCAGTTCTTCAAGCGGAAACCGCCGATGACCGAAAAACTCGTGGCTCCGGGGGCAATGCACGACGCTGACCCCGTTCTCCCCAAGCAGCGCGGCGTCTCCCGCCTCGATGTGATTCACGTGCACCGCGCACAGATCCGGTCCCAGCATGCCATTCCCCGCCAGATGTTGAACCGGCGACCTCTTCCCGCAATCGGACATGTCTCGCTGCTTCCGCAACCAGTCGAACAACGGGCCGCGCCCATGCCGGAACATGTCGAACTCCTCGGCGCTTTCGGCCACGTGCATCGAGAGCGGCAACCGTCGCTCCCGCGCCGCCAGCGCCGTCAATTGCAGCAGACCCGGCGTCGTCGAATACGGCGCGTGCGGGGACAATCCCATCCGGCTTCTCGGATGCCCGGGACCCTCCACACGGGCCAGCGCCTCGCCCAAAACCTCCGCTGGAACCCGGCGACTTCGAACCCCGGTCATTTCCAGGAACGAAACGATCCGCAACGGCGTGCTGTCCCAGATGTCCGGCAACAACTCGGGCACCGCCTCAATGTCTCCAACCGTGGTGGTCCCATGGTCCAGGAGCATCCGCGCGCCGGACACCCAGGACTCGGCAAAGTCGGAATAGGTCTTCCCGGCTTTCGCGGCCGTGATCGCCTTGATCCAGTCGGTGAAATGCCGGGTGGCCGGCAGTTCACCCGCCATCGACGTGTAGTCGAGATGACAATGGCCGTTGATCAAACCGGGCAACACGACCCGTTCCCCGAGATCAAGCGGTTCACCGGTCCAATGAACGTGAAGATCCGCCCATCGACCGGCGGCGAGAATCCGCGCGCCCTGAATGACAATCGCTCCATCCTCCACGGACGGACTGGCGATGGGAAGAATCGTTCGGGCACGAAGAATGACGACGGGGAAATCGCCCATCAAAGATTGGCTTCCTGCCGGCGGCGCTTGGTGCGGGCGGCCTGGGAATGTTTCCGGGCCTTGAACTTGTTCTGACGTTTGCGGATCTGTTGCTCGATCTTCTTCGTCACCAGATCGATCGAGGCGTAGAGGTCCGTCTCGGAGTCCTCCGCAAACAGATCCGGCCCCGGCACGGTCAGCCGCATGGAACACGTAAACTGGCGGTCCGGCGCCTTTGTGTGGTCATGTTCCAGTGTCACCCGCGCGTTGATGGCGAATCGGTCCAGGTGTTCGAGCTTCCAGATGCGACTCATGATGTGATCTTCAATCGCCTTCGTAAGGGTGACATTGTGCGTACTGAGAATCAGTTTCATGCGCGCATCTTGCAGCCCCACGCCGACAAAATCCAGAGAAACTCTTTT
>DATKEE010000019.1:0-3828 GCA_035544555.1 Candidatus Methylomirabilota bacterium | reverse complement strand
TGCCGCCGGTTCACTCACCAACCGCCTCGACATCGAAGTCACCTGGCCGGACGGAAGCCGCTCCCGAATCTCAGGCGTCCAGCCCAATTCGATTTGTGAAATCCACGAATCCTCCGCCCGGCCTCCCGAACCGCGGCCCGCCCCGGAACCCGCCCCCCCCCCGCTGGTTAACGAGGCCACGGCTCTCATCGATCATCGGCACACCGAGTTGCCCTTCGATGATTTTGCGCGGCAACCGCTGCTCCACAGACGCCTCAGCCAGCTTGGACCCGGCATCGCCTGGGCGGATCTCGATGGGGACGGCCACGACGAATTGATCATTGGCAGCGGACGAGGCGGATCGCTGGCGGTATTTCGAAATGACGGACGCGGTGGCTTCAACCCCTGGAACGATCCGGCATGGGATCAACCCGCCGAACGCGATCAAACCACCCTCCTGGCCGTCCCCACGACCCCTGGCAACGTCTCGCTTCTCGTTGGCACCGCCAGTTATGAGGACGGCCTCACCAACCGCGGCTCCGCACGCCATCTCTCCATTCACCAATCCAGGGTGACCGTGGCCGATGGCATCCCTGACCTGCCCGGCGGTGCCAGCGCCGGTCCCCTGGCCTTCGCGGACATCGATGGCGACGGCGATCTGGATTTGTTCGTCGGCGGCCGGGTTGTCCCCGGACGATATCCCGAATCCGCCCCATCGATGCTCCTCCTCAATGACAATGGACGCTTCCTCCCGGACCCGGACAACCGCGAGCTCCTCTCCACCCTCGGCCTCGTCAGCGGCGCCGTGTTCAGCGATCTCACGGGCAACGGACTGCCGGACCTGGTGCTGGCCTGCGAATGGGGACCCGTAAGGATATTGATCAATGAAGACGGCCGCTTCTCCGATGCGACCGCGGCATTCGGGCTGGCGGACCTCACCGGCTGGTGGAACAGCGTGGCCACGGGCGATTTCAACGGGGACGGACGTCCCGACATCATCGCCGGCAACTGGGGATTGAACAGCTCCTACCAGACCCGGCCCGGGCATCCGCTCCTGCTCTATCACGGCTCACTCTCGCCTCGACCGGGCCTGGACCTCATCGAAGCCAAGCGCGATCCCACGCTCGACAAGATCGTTCCTCGTCGCGATCTGAATGTGCTTTCCTCGATCCTGCCCTTTGTCCGGGGACACATCCCCTCCCATGCCGCCTATGGCCATGCCGGCATCGAGGAAATTCTGGGTGATCACATGACGAAGCTGCGTCGTGTCGAAGCCGCCACGCTGGCCTCAACGCTGTTCCTGAACCGCGGCGGCCATTTCGAGGCGGTGGAGCTTCCCGCCGAGGCTCAATGGGCTCCCGTGTTCGGCATCTGCGTCGCTGACCTGGATGGCGACGGTCATGAGGATGTGTTCCTCGCGCAAAACTTCTTTGCCCTTCAGGCCGAGCTGCACCGCCAGGACACCGGTCGCGGACTCTGGCTCAAGGGGGATGGAACCGGACACCTGGCCGTCGTGCCCGGACATGAATCCGGCGTTCTGGTTCATGGCGAACAACGCGGAGCGGCGATCGGAGATTTCGACGGCGATGGCCGCGTCGATCTGGCCGTCACGCAGAATGGCGCGGCAACGAGGCTCTTTCGCAACTCCGGCGCGCGGCCCGGAATCCTTATCCGTCTCCATGGACCGGAAAGGAATCCCTCGGGCATCGGTGCGATGATTCGATTGAAGTTCGGGGATCGGCTGGGTCCCGCGCGCGAGGTCCAAACCGGCTCGGGTTACTGGTCGCAGAACAGCCTGGTGCCTGTCATGGGTTCGTCCGAGCGTCCCGCGGCGGTAGTGGTCCGCTGGCCTGGCGGCAGGACGACCACGACCCCGGTCGCGGAGGACGCTCGAACTGTCGCGGTGCATCACCCGGACGCGGTGGAGAACTAGCCCGTATATTTCACGGAGCGCGGCCCCTGGATCAGGGGCTGGGAATCACTACGGTTTCAGCCTCCATGGGAATGAACAATTCCGTCGGTGCCGATCCGCCCTCCCCGGGCGCCAGATTCCGCAGCCAGTAGGCGCCGGGTTGTTTCTGATACGAATCAAAACCCTCGGAACCCAGCACCTCGGTGAAGGCGCGTTCGGTTTCCGCGCGAACCGCTTCGAGCGCCACCTGGCGTTGTTCCGCGGTGACACTGCCATCCGCTCTCAACTGGTTGATCTGTTCCTGCGCGACCTGTTTCATTTCAAAAGCCTGGATGGCCGCTTCATCGGTCAACCCCTGCCGCTCGGCCACCCTCGCGAGACTCTTGCGCCTCAGCGCGGCAGCCATTTCTCCCAGTTTTTGGCGAACGTCTCGACGTTCTCCGGTGTGACCGCCGTCAATGGGGTGTTGTCGATGGCATCCTCCGGTTCGCGTTTGAGGTGGAGCTTGTTGACGAGATGTTCAACCGCCTTGTAGCCGTAGCCATAGACATCCTGGGACAACAACAACTGCACGTGCCCGCTTCGAACATAGTCCAGTTGCTGCGGCAGGGCGTCCACGGACACGCACTTGATGGCGCCCGGCTCCCATTTCAATGCGTCATCGGTGAACAACGGCCAGCCGCCCAGCAGTCCCCAGCCCGTGATGTCCGGGTTTGCCTGCATGACCTGCTCGATCTTCGCCACGGCGTCCTGAGGCGTTTCGCGGTGGTAGTAAATGTCCAGCAACCGGATGTCCGGATACTTCCTGGCCGCGTTGCGAAACCCGGCGGCGCGGCGCTGCAGGTTCTGCGCGTTCGGATTGCCGTCGATCGCCGCCACCACCCCGCGGCCATTCATCAACCGCGCCAGTTCCTCGAAGGTTTGTTCCCCGCACTTGAAATCATCGATGCCCAGCGCGACGAAGCGCCTGCTGTCCGGCGCGTCCCCTGAATAAGTCACCACCGGCACATCCATTTCAACCGCCTTGTTGATGGCGTCGGTCAGTTTGTTCGCGTCCGAACAACTCACGATGATCCCATGCGCGCCGCCGAGAACCAGTTGCTCGATGAACTCCGCCTGCCGTTGCGCGTCCTCGTCATTCGGCGTGCGCCAGTCGATGGTGATCTTGATCCCGTGTTTCCGGCCCAGGTCCGCGGCGGCGTCATTCGCGCCGACCCGCGATGCCTCGAAGAAGGGATTGCCCTGGGACTTGGCGATCATGCCGAACGTGTAGCTGTTTTGGGCGGTTGCGATGGCGGGAACCGACAGCAACGCGCCCAGGAACAGAAGACCCGCGAAGCGCCGGCAGAAAAGGAAATTCATGGCGTGAAATGTAACAGGAGAACCGTCCGCGGCGACAGGAAAAACGGCATCGTGCACGGCGGGTGGAACGAATCACTTGCGCTTCCCCGCGCGCCGTTTGGCTTCCAACAACCGGCTCGTTGTCGTGACGGATGATTGCTCTTCCTCCTGCTGCTCCTTCGGCGTCACCGCGGCGCGTCCTCCCTGCCGCGGGTCCGGGGCCGCCTCAACTTTGTCACCGCGCGCGAACACAGGGAACTCAGCGGGACGCTCGGGTTGAAACAGCGCCGGATCCACATCGACCACCGGCGTGGCCTGGCGGGATCGCACCTGATCGCGGCGGGCGAGCAGCGCGGCGAGTGATTCGTCCGCCTGCACGGGACGCGGCACGCCCCGCCAGAACAGCAACCACGCCTTGACCTTAACCAGCGCCCGCTGCCATTCGTCGTGATCGATCTGGATCCGCCGGATTCCGACATCCACGACAAAGAGCAGGATCGCGCAACGAAGCAGCCATTCCCAGAGATCGTGGGGTTGGAACGTTTTTCGACGATCATGGGAGAATGGATTCAGCGTGGCCACCGAGTCGAAGTCGA
>DATKEE010000018.1:0-11884 GCA_035544555.1 Candidatus Methylomirabilota bacterium | reverse complement strand
TATCCCGCGACAATAAATGATGCGACCGCATCATTTATTGTCGCGGGCGGGTTCATGGGTCATGGACCCTTCCATGCCCGCAGAGTAGAGTGACGGCATGAGCGGGATATGGAAACAGGTCAAAGCCTGGGCCAGCCTGATCGGGATCTATTTCAAACCGGTTCACGCTGAATCCTGGAACGAAATCCAGCGGACCATCCGGAATCGATTTCCGGATGTCAGGCGGATTTCAGCGGGGGAGCTGGCCGCGTGGATCGAGGATTCCGGGCGCGTTGCGCCGGTGTTGATCGATGCGCGCATGGAGGAGGAGTTCGACGTCAGCCATCTCCCCAATGCGCGGAACGCGCGGACGGTGAAGACGGTGCGGGCACTGGTGTCGTCGGATACCCAGCCAATCGTGGTTTATTGTTCGATGGGTTACCGGTCCTCCTCGCTGGCGCGAAAGCTTCAAAAGGCGGGCTTCACGAACGTGGCCAATCTGGAGGGCAGCCTGTTTGGCTGGGCGAACGAGGGAAGGCTGCTCCACCGCGGGACCGAATCAGCGAACCCGACAAAGGTCCATCCGTATAATGGGAAGTGGGGAAAATTGTTGAAGTCGGAGTTGAGGGAGGAGGGACGAGTGATGAGTGATGAGTGATGAGTGATGAGTGATGAGTGATGAGTGATGAGTGATGAGTTGCTATTCCGGTGGGCGGGACTTTGAGACTGGTCCGCAGGTCGGCGGCTGCTGAACGTTTCGGAGGGGTCGGGTTGAGCCAGAGAGCGGATTTGGGAGACCATCAGGGGAATGGCGAGTGGCGAAAGGTGTGTCGCCGCCGGACGTAATGCGCCATGGGCCGCCTGAAGGCGGGACACCCAACCAGGGTTTTTCAGACAGGCTCTAAGGTTCGAACACACGCACCCGGTAATACTTCTCCGATTCATCGATCCCCGTGTCCTCCACGACTCCCATGCCATCTTCCGGAGCGATGAGAAACGCGTTCCCGGGAACGGGCAGCGGCAGCCAGATGCCCTCGCTGAAATCCGTCAGGTATTGCACCTCGAATCCACGATTCGCCTTCCGCGGAAACCTGATTTCCACGCGATCCTCCAGTGCCTCCAGCGTGATTCCCCATCGGTCTTCAGGATCGGTCCCATCCGTGCCGGTCAGAAACTCCAGCCGGTTCCATGCGCCATCCTCATCGTAGTCCTCCATGGGGCCGGTGCCGGGCTCCGTGTTGGATCCGAACTCGGTGATCTGCCAGTCCTCGAAGGATTCATACTCTGTGAGCGGGCCATTGATCCAGGAGGTCATGAGCGCGATGGCCGCCTCGTCCCGGACCGAACTTCCCAGCGGCGGCATGCGGGTTCCGTCGAGCGCCTCGATCCGGCTCAGCAACATCGAGTGTTCCGGGTCCCCTGGCACGACGACCCGATTGTCTTCATCCTCCTTCAAATCCGCGAGGGCTCCGTTCACAAGACCGGCCTCCGACAGCGGCGTGGTGATCCGCGCGTCCCACTGACCGGGGGCGCTGCCGCCCGGCAGATGACACTGCGCGCAATTTGCCTGCAGATACGAACGGACGCGGTATTCCAGGCTGAAGTTCCCGTCCGCTCCATGAGCCAGCCGGCGGAGCGGGTGAGGGGACTCCACGGCCTGATCGAAGTATCCGGCCTGACTCAGCGCCACGAGTTGATTCTCCGGCGTCCCGTCATAGTCATGTTCCCGATTGAGTTGCGCCGTGTTGAAACCCAGCGCGTATCCCCCGGACGCCGTGTGGCAGATCGCACACTCCGAGCGGGCCGGGTAATGCCAGGTCTGTTGACGGGCGACTTCACCGTCGGGTTCGTAGATCACCAGTTCCTCATCCATCCCTTCCTCGGGAACCAGTGTCGCGTTGGCCTCCGAATCCCATCGATACGTCAACCCGTGAACCCCCAGGCTGTTTCTCGCCAGAAACCGTGTCTCCAGCCGTCGCGCCGACTCCGGCACGCCATTGGTCATCTCGATCTCGAAATGTTTGATCCAGACCGTCCCCACCGGAAAGTTCCAGTTGCCCTCCGCCTGAAAGCCAATTACCGGTTCCAAACCGGGCACCGCAAACCACCGATCTTTCGTCGCCCCGTCGGACCAGAACGGCACATTCACGTCATACGGCACAATGCCCGGTTCCGGTGTCAGCGACTCCAGATCACTGAACGCCCCCGTATCCGCCAGGGTCTCCGGCAATGGCTCGTCCTCCGTCGTCGCCCCGAGCCGCCAGATCCGGTTGCTGTTCAAATCCGCCAGCAGAACGTCGTCATTCGAGGGATCGATGCCGAATCCGACGATTCCCCCCTCGTTCGCCAAATGCCGCCAGTCCACCACCTCCATTCCGTCATAGTACAAGCCCCAGATGTTCCCGCTGACGTAGTCGGCGAAAATGTAATAGCCCTTCAATCCCGGCACCCGGTCCCCGTGGTACACCACGCCGCCCGTGACCGAGTTGCCCTCGAACCGGGCATCGCGCGTCGCCCCGATCCGCCGGTAATCCTGAATCGGTTCCACTCCCTCGAACCCCGCCGGCGCCTGGTTTACCTTGGGACCGTTGATCGTTCCCTCGCGAAAGGCCCAGCCATAATTGCCGCCGCCCTCGATGATGTTGACCTCCTCGCGCGCGCCCTGACCCACGTCCGCGCAATACAATCTCCCCGTCTCCGGGTCGAATGAGAACCGGAATGGATTCCGCAATCCCACCGCCCAGAACTCCGTTCGCACCTCCTCCGGATCGACCGGTTGACCATTGAAACTCTCCACCCCGACAAAGGGATTGTCCGGCGGGATGGCATAGTTGTCCGATCCGGCCGGATGCGGATTTGGAGCCAGACTCCCTTCGCGAGGGTCCACGTCGATGCGCAGAATGCCCGCGAAGAAGTCCTTGTCGATCAATTGCGCGTTGTTATAGGTGTCGTTTCCGCCGCCCTCATCCCCCACCGCCACGTAGAGGTAACCGTCCGGCCCGAAATGGATGTCGCCCGCGTTGTGGTTGTTCGCCTCGTGAAACTGGTCGATGAGGATCACCTCGGAACCGGACAGACCTTGATTCGGATTCTCCGGTGAAATCTCGAAACGCGCAACCCGTACGCGATACTGGCCCGTTGTCGTATAGCACACGAAGAAATAGCGGTTCGTCTCGTAGCCGGGATGGAACGCCAACCCCAGGATGCCGCCTTCCCCCGATGTGCTGACGCGCGAACTGATGTCCAGAAACAGCGTCTTGTCCGGCTCGGCCAGGTTGGTGATCACCTGGATCCGCCCCGCGCGTTCCGCGACAAACAGCCGGTTCGTCTCGCCCGGCGGTGTTGTGACCAGCATCGGATTCGCAAACGTCAGCCCGGGAAAGGCGTCCGTCAGTTCGTAATCGTACTGGGGAGGCGCCAGGGGCATCCGCAACGTCGTCGGCGCGACCCGTTCAACCGGTCCGGCGGCCAACGCCGTCCCCGCCCACAACATCAGCACAAGGAACAACCTGGATTCGTTTCTTGAGACTTTCATGAATTGATAAAGGCCAAAATAAACGACGCCCTCGCCGTCGTGTCAAAACAGCCATTCAGTTCCCCGTAACCTGCGCCACCCGCTCGACAAACCCCCTCGCCCGCGACGCCAAAGTTTCCCAGTCCTCCTTCTCGAGAATGCCGGACGTCACCAGTGAAGAGCCGACTCCCAACGCCGCGCACCCCGCCGCGAGGAAAGGTCCGATGGTCTCGAGGCTCACGCCGCCCGTCGGCACGATCCTCAAGTGCGGCATCGGCGCCCGCAACGCCCTGACATGCGACGGCCCCAGTTGGTCCGCCGGAAACAGCTTCACAAAATCCGCTCCCGCCTCATGCGCCGTCTGCGCCTCGGTGGGTGTGTAGGCCCCCAGCATCACCGCGCCACCCGCTCCATGCGCCACTTCCGCGATCTCCTTCCGGGTGATTGGACTCACCACAAACTCCGCGCCCGCCTCCATCGCCGCCCGGCTCATTGACGCGTTCAGCACCGATCCCACGCCCATCACCGCCTCACCTCCCAGCCGCTCCTTCGCCTCCCGGAACACCTCCAGCGCGCGCGGCACCGTCATCGTGATCTCCAATGCCGTGATTCCGCCCTTCACCAGCGCCTCACAAACCGGCAACACCTGACGCGCATCCTTCGTCCGAATGACTGCGATCAATACGCGCCGGGTGAGCGCTTCGATGATTTTCTCGCGCGAACGCATGGAGCCACACTCTCCGCCCGCACGATTCTTCCGGCAAGTGGAAAGGCCCGACAGTCGGCGATCCTCATTTTGGTCGGAGCGTGGACTGTTGTCTGACCTGTCCGCCGACTTCTCCGCCGTAGCATTAGCGAAGGCGGAAAGACCAGCCGCAGCACGTCCGAACGGCCGTTGCCGAATTCACGCGGCCCGACTTTACCGCGAACTTTACCGCGAACTTTCCTCGCACTTGTAACGTCACACGCCGAGTCGGGAGGCGAAGCCGATGCTGGCTCACCGGAAGCTCGAGGCCTATGGCAGAGAGTTGGCCAAGGTTCCCGCCTGGCCGGACTTTCAGCCGCCCGGAGTGGATTCCATCAGTTTGCGGTAAAGATTGCGGTAAAGTTCGACTACCTGCCTGAAATGACCAAACTCCAGAGCCGGCTCACGTCGGCTGCCACGCAAGTCTGGGTTTTAAAACAGGCTTTAAAACCGTCCGTCCCGCTTCTCAAACATCGTCGGCTTGTCCAGCGTCGGCCCGTCCCGCATCACCCAGTCCGCCACCCATCGGATCATCTGATCCACACTGACGCGCGGTTCCCCGAACCATTCGCGACAGAGGCGCGCGTCACTCAGCAGCGCCGTTCCGGACTCCGTTCCCACAAACTTCGCCTCGCGCCGCATCAACTCCGCGAATCGCCCGCAGATTTCGCGCACGCCCAACTCGCCGTCCCCCGTCACATTCACCACGGCGGCCGGCACCGCCACGCGGCCAAACGCCTGGATCGCGAACGCGTTCGCGTCACCCTGCCAGATCGTGTTGAACTGGCCCGTACTGCAATCGACCGGTTCCCCTCCCCAGACCCGCCGGGCCAGATCCACCAACACTCCATATCGCAACTCCGAGGCGTAGTTCAGCCGGATCAACACCATCGGAATCTCATGGCGCTGGCCGAAGTATTCGAAAATCCGCTCCCTTCCCAGACAACTCATCGCATACTCTCCCGCGGGTTCCACCGGGTCCGATTCGCTGGATCCGCCTGCTCCCGCCGCCTTTAGCCCGTAAACGTTGCCGGTCGAGAAAATCACCATCCGGCTTCTGCGGAACCGGCGCGCCACCATTCCGGGCAGATGGGTGTTCATCGCCCACAGGGATGGCTCCCGCCCGGTCGCGCCAAACTTCAGGCCGGCCAGATACATCACGTTCCCGGCCTCGGGCAAACGCGCCAGCCCCTCCTCGTCCAACAGATCACAAGCGACGGTTTCCACTCCGCGCGCCTCGAGCCATTCCCGCTGACCCGGGACTGTAAAGCGGGACACGGCAATCACGCGCCGCTTTCCTCCTGTCGCCTCGACCGACCGCCGGAGCATCCAGGCCAGCGACGGTCCCATTTTGCCGCCGGCCCCCAGCAGCAGAAAGTCGCCTTCCAAACCCGCGACCACCTCCCGCACCGCCGCGGTCGGTTCGCTCAATCGCTTGTCCAGCTCTTCAATGTCTCGAATCTCAGATTCCATCACGCGTGAATGTCCCCTCCGTCCATGCGAAACCCCGTGGTTGCTTCTGTTCCGGCGGACCGATCCGCCATTCCTGTGAACCCTCCCCGACGGAGCGGCCGCACCCTATCATGTCCCAACCACTCACGAAAAGTCCCAATCCTGTTTCTTCTCGCCTCCCTCCCGGTTTTCTCATACATCCAATTCCATGCCCTTCCCCAACCGCATCACCCCGCTCCTCGGTGTCGTCTGCCTCGGTCTGCTCTCCCTCCATGGCAAATCTCCTTTCCTCCCGGGTCACGCTGGGGTTGAATCCGTGGATGAAATCCCTTCCACGTCTGACTGCCGTGGCGCTTATTCCCTGTGTCCTGCTCATGAGTTCTCTCAATTCCTCCGGAGCTGATTCGAAATCCGCTGGAATCGGACCTGGTTTCAAAGGTCCCGTTGGCCTCCAACTCTACAGCCTTCGAGGCGAGTTTCTGCGTAATGTCCCCGCCACACTCGACAAGGTCCGCGATTTCGGGTTTCAGCACGTCGAACTGGCGGGCACCTGCAACTTCACCCCGGGGAGGTTCAAGGAACTGCTCGACGAACGCGGACTCAAACCGGTCGGCGGCCATTTCCCCTTCGAACGGTATCGCGATGACGTCGAAGGCATCGCCGCCGAGGCCAAAACCCTCGGCCTGGAATACGTGGGCTGCGCCTGGATCCCTCACGAGGGTGAATTCGACGAGGCCGAGTGCCGCAACGCCATCGAGGTGTTCAATCGCACCGGTGAAGCGCTCTCCAAACAGGGGCTCAAGTTCTTCTACCATGTGCATGGCTACGAATTCCGGCCGTACGGCGACGGGACGTTCCTGGACTTGATGATGGCCGAAACCAAACCCGAATTCGTCCGCTGGCAGATGGACGTCTTCTGGGTGGTCCATCCCGGCGCCGACCCCGTCGAATTGCTCAAGCGCCATGGAAACCGCTGGGAATTGATGCACGTGAAAGACATGCGGAAGGGCGTGCGGGGCGATCTCACCGGACGTTCCGACGTCACGAACGACGTTTCCGTCGGCACCGGTCAGATGGACTGGCCGGCCATTCTGAAGGCGGCTCAAGAGGCCGGGGTGAAGTGGTACTTCATCGAGGACGAATCGCCGACGGTCACCGAACAGATTCCCAGGAGTCTGAAATACCTCGAAGAGGTGACGTTTTAGCGCGGATATTTCACGGAGCGCGGTGTGTGTCCGCGACAAGCCGCAGCAACTCCGCACACCTGAAAACCTGGCGACCCGCTGCGGCTGGTCTTCGACACAGCCGCGCTCCAGCACTGTGCAGCCGTTTCAAGCTTGCTGTGAAATATCCGGGCTAGCGCGCCAGTTCCCGGAGTGCCGCGTGAATGAGCGAGGCTGTTTCCGGCCCCACCGAATTGATCTCCCCATACACCGGCTTTTCCGAGCCGTGGAGATACGGCGGTTTGCGATCCCACTGGCTCTTCGGAATGATGTAGCCGATCTCGTCATTCGCCAGACCGAAAACGAACTTGATGCGACCCGGCATCAGCTCGCGTATCGGCGGCAATTCGAGGGGTTCGATGTCGAAATCCCCGCCCGGCGACCTTTCCACGCCTCCGTTCACCAGTTCCGGGTAAATCTCCCCGGGAATGCACGCGACGGAAACATCCCCCAACGTCAGCAAGGCCACCTCCGTTCGAAGCGTCCTCCATCCCAGATGACCGCGGTCAATCACGCCGAGAACCGGCGCCAGCAGAAATCCCGCGTTCTCCAGCGGCAGCTCGATCGTTCGCGCCCTGACCGAAATGGGCAGGCTCGCCACTCCCCCGGCTGAAGACTCCCAAAGCCGCGGCAGGATCCTCGACGCCAGTTGGCGTCCGACCGCCCGGGACTTTTCATGCGACGGCTCCTTGAATTCCCGGTCCAGATACGGATCCCGCACCGAAACTTCGGGGGTCGTGCTCATCAGCCCGCCAATCGCTCCATTGATGTAAAGATGAGTGCCTCCCAGTCCCGCTTCCACCAGCCTGCCCTCCGCCCGAACTCCATGCTCCAGCGCCTCGCGCAGGAAGCCGGGAAAATCCGCCGTGATCTCCGTGTTGCGGGACCAAGGCGTCTCCGGATGGTTCCCCCAGGTCACCACCGTTCCCAGGGTGCCCCCGTTGGACGCGAGGGTGAAATGCATCAACCGAATGTCCGGATCGAACACTTCCGGCAGACGCGTGTCGGCGACGAGGCCATCCGTCTCCATGGGTATCTCGTGGAATCTCACCCGCACGGGTTGGAGGATGGACACCGCGATTCCCAATGCTTCCACGGCAGCGTCGATCACCCGTTCCAGGTAATCGGGATCAACTCCGCTTTGCAACGGGCTGGGGCCCCACAAACCCATCAAATCCGGCGTGGAATGATTGTGTGTCGAACACACAATCGTGTAATCGATCCCCCATCCCGGCCGCAGACGCTGCCGCACACGAATTGCGTCATCGTGGAAAAAACCGATCGCATCAAGCGCCACGATGCCGACCCGGGTATGTCCATCGTCAATGACACACGCCACAGCCCACAAGTCATCATGGATGGCGGTCGCCGCGCGATGGTTCCCGAAACCCGCCATCCACACCGGCCGCTCGGGATCGGAAAGATCGGGACTGATGTTCACGCGGCCGAATCCGGCGCGAAGGGGTCGCGGATCCGATTCCGCCACGTCTCCATCGATGTTGAGATCGAGGGTGTAGCCGGGATTCCGGTCCCGGAATGCGTACCAGCAACGGGCCATCCCCAGGGAAACAATCGCCAGGACGACGATGAACATGAATCGGGCGGCGCGCCGGAGGCGTGAGTGGGGTGGTGCTTTTGAATTCATCGAGTTTGAGTGGTTCCGGTTCCGGGCTCCGCGTTCGCTGTGGGCGCGTTCTCACCCGGTCCGCTTGCCTGCCCCGGCGGCCAGCAGCAACGCCCCGACGGGCACCGCATCGTCCCCCAGCGCGGACAGGCGCAACGCTGGGCCCGGGCGGAACACTTCCATCAGGAACCGCGGCAACTGCCGCTCCAGCGCTTCCTTCAGGGGTTCGCCCATAAGCGAAAGTCCTCCCCCCAGCACAATGGTTTCAGGATGAAAAAGGTGGGTTGCGTGCGACAGCGCGAAGGCGAGATCCGCGCTCAACTCATCCAGAATGGAAACCGCCAGGGCATCCTGCCCCTCGAGCGCCGCCCGCAGATGTCGCGCTTCGGCGCCAGTTTCCGCATGGACTGCTCTCGCGAGGGCACCATCAGGATTTTCGCTGGAGAGCCTTCGAATCCGGGCATCGACCGCCCAGCCCGAGCAACGGGACTCCACCGTGGTCCCGCTCCGGTCCAGTCGCAGATGACCGATCTCCGCCTCGCCGGGGCTCGCCCCATGATAAATCCGTCCCTCAACCACCAAGCCCCCTCCGACGCCACTTCCAAGAGTCACATAGAACACCGGATTGGCGCCGGCACCCGCGCCAAGTTGCGCCTCCCCCAGCGCGGCCACATTGGCGTCGTTGTCCACCCGCACGGAAGCACCGCTCAACCCTTTCAACCAGGCGCCCAGTTCAAATCCGCTCCAGCTCTCGATTTGATGCGACACGCGGATCCGTCCGGTCCGCCAGTCCACGGGGCCGCCAAACCCGATCCCGATCGCCACCGGCGGCGCGTCGGCGATCAGTTCCTTCAGGACCGATTCGATCTGCCGGCGAATGCCAATGCCTCCACTCTGACGATCCACCGGAAGACGATGGCGCTGCTGAATGCGGCCTTCGGCGTCGCCTCGGACGAGTTGCAGTTTGCTGCCTCCGATTTCGATGCCTATACAAGAGCCCTTCATGAGTGGAACGATGAGGATATCAAGCAGTGAGCGACCCGTCCTGACAAGCTCGCATGTATGAATCCGGACGACGGGATCAAGGAGACCGTGAAGCCTCCCCGCGCGGTTTCTCCAATGGGGACGGGAAGCGCATGAAGGAATGAGAAAACCCTCAGTGAATCCGGTGATCCGCAAGGCGTGCTGTTTCCTCACCGCAGGATATGCCCTTTGAAATGGTTGCGCCTACGAGTGCAAGAACGCTGTGGAACAATTCGCAAAGAAATCGTCATTCGGGAACCATTCACGGACGAGGAATCCCGTCGCGTCAGCAGGACCTTCACTGAGGCTTGCGCGGACGACGACTTCATCTGACCGATCATCGTGACGGTGAGTGATGTACCCCTCGATGCGTCGCGTCTATTGCTGCCTGCTCAAGTGGGATGACGCGGATCTGGCCGCGCCTGGATCGCGGGGAAGGCCGCCAACACTGGCGAGACGGTGGTCATCCCCGTGTTCCCCGTGCTGCGCGAGGATATGGAATGTGCGCGGCAGACCAAGGACGGCAAGGGATTCTGTTTCCGGGGAAGCGGCTAGGATAACTCTCGGATTGCTCCAATCCTTCACGGGCCACCAACGGTTTGTCATGAAGCAATCGCACCGGCCACTTATGACATAACTACCTGAAATCGAGACACTAAGGCGATTCGTGACATTGAGCACCTCAAGTTGCTTGACAAGTCCATCAACGGTGTCCACTTTAACCGAATTTCATGGCCGGCAAGTTTGCCGGCGGATTATGAAATATTTGGAAGAAGAAGAATGTATCGCGACCCAATACTTGGTAACGGCCAGCAGGCGGGTGAAATAAAACCGGTTTGGGAGAAGTTTGGTTTCAAGTTTGGGGATAAGGGAACACACACCAGCCGAACAATAATGTTCAGCGAGATTTTGATCTTGCTGAACAGCTACCCCTCCAATGCCGGCCGCTCAGATTACTTGGCCGCGATTACTGAGAGCAACGCGCTGGACAAACCTACGTCCGCCACACGGAAGCTGACCGCCCAGCGCCTCACCGAACTCTACACCCTCGATCCCGCGATCCCCTTGTTCCGGGTCTTGCGTCGATTCTGGCGCGACGACGCAGCCGGTCGCCCGTTATTGGCGCTACTGTGCGCACTCGCTCGCGATCCGCTGCTCCGCGCCACCGCCGAACCCGTACTGGCCATGTCACCCGGCGAGGAACTTTCTCGCCAGAAGATGACCGACGCGATCCGATTGGCCGTGGAAGGGCGGTTGAATGATTCGACGCTCGACAAGGTTGTGCGAAACGCTTCGTCCTCCTGGGCTCAAAGTGGCCACCTTCATGGCCGAACACGTAAATTCCGGCAGGCAATTCACCCGACCCCGCTATCCACAGCATACGCCCTGATGCTCGGTTATCTGGCTGGCCTCCGGGGTGGCCGATTGTTCGAAACGATTTGGACTCGAGTGCTTGATGCGTCGTCCGCCGAGCTGCGAAGCGTCGCGGCTGAAGCAAAGCGCCTGGGTGGACTGGACCTGAAGACGGCCGGTGACGTGATCGAGGTTGGATTCAGCAGTGTGTTAACCCCTGAAGAGATAAAGGAATCGCGTGTCACGTATTGACGATCTGGCAGACCAGTATGAGCGGCATATCGCCGCGCCGTGGCAGAGAAATCTTGCCGGGGCGCAGCGCATCGTTTTCGTGGTCTATGCCAAGGAGGACGAGCGCCGGCTGCTGATGAAGCTCAAGGAATTTGAGCACCGCACCAAGACCGCCGGCCACGACTGGCGCGAAGTGGACTTCACAAACGCGTTTGCCGAGTGGATGTCGGCGGAGGAATACCGCGAGGATTACTTCCGCCACCCGGAAGACCTCGCATTGAAGTATGACAGCGAGTTCGCCGAAGCCTGCGTCAGCCGGCTGCGCGAAGCGCTGACCGCTGAAGACGTCAGCGATGACACCGTGGTTGCGGTGCATGGAGTGGCTGGCCTCTACGGATTCACCCGCCTGCACTTCGTTTTGCAGAAGATCGAAGCTCACATCCGGGGCCGGATGTTGGTTTTCTTCCCCGGCTCGTTTGATCAGAACACCTACCGGTTATTGGATGCCCGCGATGGGTGGGACTATTTGGCGATCCCCATCACAGGACTCGCGAACAAGTAAGGAACGAACATGAAGAATCGAGACATATTCCTGCGTGATCCGGCGACGGCCAAGCTCATGAACAATGGGCAGGCCCGCATCAACGACGGCATGACCCCCCAGGAATGGGCCACGCTGCGCGAGGAGCTTTCCAACTTCGTCTGCGAGGGGCAGTACGCCGACGGCATGCTGCGCATCC
>DATKEE010000017.1:0-6689 GCA_035544555.1 Candidatus Methylomirabilota bacterium | reverse complement strand
TGAACGGCTTGACCCGGTGAAGGTGCGCAACTCCGGCCGCATTCCCATTTACACGCCCGGGGAGATTGCCGGGATCCTCGCCCATGCGGCGCCGGAACTGGTCCCCGCCATTGCCATCGGCGCATTTAGCGGGCTTCGCAGCGCCGAGCTTGAGCGGTTGGACTACTCCAGCGTCGACTTGGAAGGCGGCCACGTCATCGTCGAGGCCGACGCGGCAAAGGTGGCCAGTCGCAGAATTGCCCCGCTACCAGCCAATGCGGCGGCCTGGCTGGCACCCTACGCGAAGCAACGCGGCAAGGTGTGGAAAGGAGGTTCCGGGACGTTTTACGAAGGCGTGAGCAACGCCTGCAAAAAGGCGGGAGTCCCTCGCAAGGCGAATGCGCTTCGCCATTCGTTCATCACCTACCGGCTGGCTGAAACTCAGAACGCCGCGCAAGTAGCGCTCGAAGCGGGCAACTCCGCACAGATGATATTCCGCCATTACAGGGAATTGACGAAACCCGCCGACGCCCGCAAATGGTTCGGCGTCGCGCCCGACGAACCCGCGAACGTCACGCGGTTGCGGGAGGCGAGAGCGTGAGGCGGTCGCCCAAACTGCCACCGCAAGCCGAGTGGGATTTCCACCCGGTCACGCCTGCCGCCCTGGCCGACGCGACCTTGTGGGAATACGCGCGCAGTTGCGATCCGGTGCGAATAGCGGTTGAGAAATGGCTGGCATCGAAGATGGAGGGCAAGACCATCCGCCGGCATCTGATGGAGAACAACACGGCGGCCAACCGCAACCCGGAACACCGCGCGTCAGTTCGCGGGTTGCCCATGACGCTCTTTCTGGCGGGTCTGCAAGCCATCCCGGACGCCGCGCTCGTGTTGCTCGTGATGCGGCATCCGGACTTCCCCTGCGCCTGGCTGGCTTCCTCCGCGCGACCGAACCGCGATCACCCGTCGTCGCGTGTGACGGTACGCCCATTCCAGTTCGTGGCGGAGGCGCTGACAATGGACCCCGCGGACCCCTTGCACGGGCGGGTTGTCCAACGGGTGTTGAGCTGGCACGGCAACGACTCCTTGCTGAAAATCCGATGGCAGGACTCGAGCATGGAAGAGATCAAGGCCGATTTCGCGGCTTGGCTGGCAGAAGAATCGGCGCGGCATAAAGGCGAACTTCGACCCCGCGGCAAGTCGGGGCAGAAGCGGCGGGACTGGCACCTGCGCGGACTCGCCGCTTACCGCTTGCACGCAGCCGGCTTCACCTGGAGGGACGCGCGAGCGGCGATGCGGCCCTTCGACGATAAACGTGAGTTACTACTGCCCGTGTTCGAAAGCGAAGCGGGCTGGTCAGACGCGTTGAAACGCACCCGGGAAACCCTCCGGGCGTTTGAGATCAAGGGCGCGCGGGCACTTGGCTTTTAATCCCCCTGATTATGGTTCTGTAGGAGGTTGGCGACGGATGCTGCATTTTTGCAGCAAATGATAACCCGAAAAGATCTTCCAAAGGTGGGCGCCAACGTGCAGCCCGGTGACATTCTCGACGAGGAAACGCTGGCAAAGGAGCTGGCCGTCGAACCCCGAACCCTCCGCGTCTGGCGGCAGACTCGCGGGCTCCCACACATCCGCGTCACGGCGAGGATCATCCGCTATAAAAGGAGCGAGGTTTACGCCTGGCTCGACCGCCATCGCGTTTGCATGACGGCATGAAGAAGCGCCGGGGACACTGGCAGTCCGCGCGGCGCTGAGAACTGAACCGGACCGCACCCTGCCACCCCGGCGCGCTGAAAGCAAGAGCGCGCTATGAAGCCCACAACCCTTCCCGCAATCGCACCGGCCGCCGAGATCGTCGCCCTGCACAACGAGATCACGCACGCCGCCCACACGTCCCTGGAAAAGGCCATCCGCATCGGGGAACTGCTCGCCGAACAGAAGGCCACTCTCAAACACGGCGGGTGGTTGGCTTGGCTTAAGGAGAGTGTGCCTTTCACGAGCCGGACCGCGACGAATTACATTCGCCTGTTCACGCACCGCGACAAGCTGAAATCGGAAATCGTTTCCGATTTGGGCGATGCTGTGAATCAACTGCAAACTGTCGGGCATCGGCAAATCAACCGGGCGATTGAACTGGAGGAAAGGAAGAAACGGGACGCTGCTTTCAAAGACTTGCCCGACAAGTGGAGTCCAGTCGAAACAGGCCAGCGACAAATGCGCGTCGCCCGGAAGGACAACCGCTTCATGGTTGTTGTTGGCCCGACCGTTTCGCCGGACGAAATGCAACTCCGCATTGCCGCGGCCAAGGAATCGTCCGACTACAAAGACTTCCGTTCGTGGGCCGATGAGGCAGAGGCCGAAGCCGAAGCCCTGGAGCAACAGGCTAAGAAGCTCCGCGCGCAAGCACGCGAAGATCGAAAGTTTGCGGACCTGATCGTAAAGGAGCATTGCGACAATCAGGACTCAAAACCGTTTTACGAAAGCTTTGAGTTCGAGGCGACTGGCCGGTTGCTTAAGAAGTTGTCCAACCTCGATCCGCAAGTCACAACCTCGGAGCGGGCCCGCATCATTCTGGAAACGAAACCATCAAGGGAGCTGGTATTGAGGCAGGCCGGCATGTGGGGAGACTTCCAATTTCTAAACTTCACTTCGCAGTGCATTCAGCACCGCCCGGAAACCGAGCGATCCGAAAGCCCCGGGGAGCGTGATGGCTGGAGCGTGATGGGTTCGCCCGAGTGGATCCATGAATTGTGGCCGAACGCATGAGCGCCCCCACCCGAAACCGCGTCAATCGTCGCCAGTTGCTCGCCGGCCTGGTCACACTGGCCGCCCTGCTCTTGCAACACCCCGGATGGATTCTCCGGCGCGAGCACAGGCGGATGCTTTTGCGGATGGCTCGAAATCAATGGAGGCGGTCATGACCACATCCGAAGCCGAATTTGCAATCGTGGTGACCCTCTGCAAAGAGGAGATCTCGGGCATGCCGCCGCACCTGTCGAGGCTGCTACAGCACGCGCCGGAGTCCTTCGACTGCCAACGCGCCGGCGCCGTGGCCCGCATCGTTCGGGAGATGCGGGGTGCCGGTGAACCTATTGACCCCATCACCGTTTCACGCCACGTCGAGGCCGCGGCGCTCAAGGACTTCATGCGCCAAATAGAGGTAACTGGACCGGTGCAGCTGGACATTGCCGAGTTCTACGGCGGGAAGGTTTGGAAGTCCTACACCGCCCGACGCTCCACGCAGACGCTACAGGAGGCGCTGGATTCATTGGAAGCCGCACCCGACAAGCACCAGGCCATCACGGATAACGTCATACGCACCCTGGAGGACCTGAAACCCGAGGCCGCCACCAACGGCAAGCTGACACTGAGGACACCGGATGAATTGCTCGCAATGACGTTCGACGAATCGGACATCATCCTTGGCGACCGTCTGCTCGCCAAAGGCCAATCACTCGTCATCGCCGCGCAAGGTGGAATCGGGAAGTCCCGTCTCGTGTTGCAACTGGTCGCCTCCGTGGTCACTGGCAAGCGCTTCCTCACGTTCACAACCGCCGGCGAAGAATTGCGCTGGCTGATACTGCAAACCGAGAACAGCAACCGCCGTCTGCAAGCGGACCTGGACCGCCTCAAGACCTGGCTGGGCGAGGATTGGGAAGCCTTCAATGACCGAGTCGTCATTCACACCGTCGAGAATGACGCGGACGGCTTCGTATCACTTGACGACCTGAAGAACGTCATGGCCGTCGAGAAAGCAATCGTCGAGGCGCGCGCCGACGTGGTCGCCATCGATCCGTTGAATGATTTTGCAATCGGCGACCTGAACAAGGATGCCGACATGCGGCAGACGTTGGCCGCTCTGTCTCGCGTCTGCCGGAAAGGCAAACCCGACCGCGCCATTGTCGTTGTCCATCACGCCGGGACAGGCCGCGCCGGCGCCGCGAAGGCAACCGGGTTCGATAGGTCAAGCTTTGGCCGTAACTCAAAGACGCTGCACGCCTGGACCCGTGGCCAAGTCAACCTGGCACCCGTGGATGAAGACACCAACGACCGCCTTGTGGTCGCCTGCGGCAAGACCAGCAACGGACGGGAGTTTCTGCCGTTCGCAATCAGGTTGAACGCGGGCATGATTTACGAGTGCGACCCGTCCGTGGACGTGGCCGCCTGGCAACAGGAGATGAATGGCAAGGAGGCACCAATCATGAACCCGGACCGCGTCCGTGAACTGTGCAAGGGACCGACCAGTAAGGCCGACCTGGCCAAGGCCATCACAGACGACTGCGGCTGTTTTCGTGGAAGCGCCTACCGCTACATCCGACGCGCGGAACAAGCCAAGAAGGTTCGATTCAGTGTCAAGCATGAGCACTACCTGCCAGCCTGATCCGTCTCCTACTGTCTCCGCTGAGACAAACCGGAGACAAACCGGAGAATGTCTCCTGTCTCCTCCTCCTTTAAGGGAGGAGACAGAGACACCAGGGAGCGTGTCTCAGGTGTTCACCTTGACCCTGCGACCTGTAGGCAACTGGCCGACGACACCGGAGCAACGGTTGCGGAAGGCATTGAAGGCCCTGCTCCGCGCCTACGGGCTGAGGTGCGAGGAGGTCACCCAAACCAACCCCCACCCCCCGCCTAGGGAGTCTTCTAAGGCGAACAGCCCCGCGCTGGGGTCCGGCAGACCAGTCAATGCGCGAGCCAGCTTCCTGAAAAATCCTTCGCACGCACGCGAAACAAAGCCATGAAAAAATCGAAACGACGTTCCCCAAAATCGCCTCAATGCTTTGACACCATGAGCCAGGCCGCCGCCGCGCTGCGCGTTCCCCTGGCACGCCTCCGGGCGGCCAAGGCCGACGGTTGCGCCGCCTTCCGATCTGGGCGCGTGTACGCCGAGCCCCTTCGCGCCTGGCTTCGCGCACACCCGCCGAAACCGGCGAAGCGATCCCGCCCCCACCACGTCGCAAAAGTGGCCGGTCTCGCGGACGCCGCCGGACTTGAAGGCTCCCTTCTGCGCCTGGCGCGAGCCGAACGTGAAGCGCACGACGCACACCTTACCGCCCCTGACGACCCGGCGAAATTCCGGCGGTGGCAGGTGCTGGCCGAGGCGCTTCGGAGGACAGATTCCGCCCTTGTCGAAGCGCGAAAGAATCGCGGCGAGGGAGAGTTCCTCTCTCGCGACGACGCCGCGAACCTGTTCGCCCGGCACGCCGCCTATCTCCGCGCCGCCGTCAATGAGCTGGCGGAGGAGATTGGCCGTCGGTTTTTTCCGGATGGCGGACCGCAACGCGGCGATTTGATTGTCGGCATCCGGACCGCCTTCTGGCGCCTCCTGGAGAAATCCAACGTGACCGCCGGCGCGAGCTTCCCGGAATGGGTTGGCAAGGCATTCACCGGCGCCAGCAAGCGCGACCTGCGCCCTTGGGAGGTCGAGTTGCGCGAAGTCGTCAGCGCCGGCGTGGCCGCTTCGTGCGCCGAAGATTTCAGCGCCGCAATCGTTGAACGCGAAGCGAAGCGCGCCCGCGAGGCTGGCTACCTGGCCGCACTCAACGCGCCGTCCGACCCGCCGAAGAAATGAGCGAGGATCCGGACATCCTGCTGGCTGAGCTCGAAGCCGCGCTTCAACGCAAGATCGCGGCGCTGATCGTCGCCGCGCTGGTGGACGCTGGCGTGCATCCGGCGCCCGACCTGGTCGCCGATCTGACCGAGGCGGTGGACTACACGGCTGAGTTGAAGCTGTCGTTTTTGACGATGCGCGACTTGCCGCAAACGCCAGGCGGCGAGGCCATCGCCCGATTCCTCAACCGCGACGGCGACTCGATCCGCCAGGCGGCCGACAGAATCGGTTGCTCGCCGTCCTCGCTGCTGCGAGCGGAGCGCCAACTGCGGCGGTTCCTGGGGCTTCCCCGTTTGTCAGGTGAACCAGAAATCAGGTTCACCTCAGCGGGCGCCAACTGCGGCGGTTCCTGGGGCTTCCCCGTTTGTGCAACGGTTCTGAACCGCGTGTGGTAGCCTCCGACTCGTGAACATTTTCTCGAAGATAAAAAACGCGGTCCTCGGTCCCCCGCCAGCACCGCCTCGCACAACGTCACGCCGACGCGAGTCGTTTCGCGAGACTCCGCTTTCCATCACCACGGGAGGCAACGGTGGGAACATCGCCGTCGGTGGAGCGAGCCGGCCGGATGAACCGCTTCCCGAGTCCGCGCGGCCAGAGCTTCGAGGAAGCTACTTCGTCAAGCCGCCGCCGGCGCGGTCGCCGCGGATCCACGGTCCGACGTTGCGACACCTGATCGAGAAGCACGGGATCGAGTTGATCCAGCGGGACCATCTCCTTGAGAAACAGCGGCGATGGGATGAGCTGATGGCCGCCTCGAAAAAGTTCAGCTACGACGCGATCCGCGCGGAAGCGCGGGAGATTCGCCGACGGATGCGCGAGGGCGACGTGGACGCCGCCAGTGAGGAACCGGTGAGTTTCGACAGCGTGCGTTCGGATGCCGCCATCCGCAAACACGCGTTGAGACAAGCCGCGAATGCCATCAGTGCTGAATGTCCCAGGATCCTCGCCGAGACCGCCAAGAGCATCGAGGCCATCGCGCGAAAGGAACACGCGGCGATTGCGGCCATTGAGCGCGGAGTCGCGGAGTCATTCGGCGCTGAGTTCAAGCCGTCGCCCACACTGGAAAATCTCGAGATGCTGACTTGGAGCCCCAGCATGGTTTGCC
>DATKEE010000016.1:0-3046 GCA_035544555.1 Candidatus Methylomirabilota bacterium | reverse complement strand
GGACAGTCAGAGCGTCGTTACCTCCGCTGCTACGCGATGGAAGCGGCGTCACTGGCGCGCATCGAAGAAACCCGGTGGATGCGGCCGGGCACCCATGAGGTCCGGGCAAACACAGATTCCGGTTCGACATGGACCCTCAAGGGTTCCGGTTCAGGCGTTCCTTCCATGCGGGATAATGCCGTTCCAACAGAGCGCGGGGCGCGCCGGTGTACCAGGAATAGCCGACGCGGCGTTCGTGCTCGATTTCCGCGAGAGAGTATTTCACCACGCCGTCGCGTCCGCTGAAGATGGGGCGGTTGGTGCCGATTTCATGGAAGCGGGCCCAGAGCGGATCGGCGTCCTCGTCCTGAACAATCCGCCTATCGTATCCGCGCGGCAGGGCGGGATCGCGGACTTCGATCTGGCGGATGCCTTCGAGTTGCGCGTTGCGGAACCAGGCGACGGCGGATTCGACGGCTTCGATGACTTGCGGTGAGGGGTTCTCGATGTCCATGAGGAAGCGGACGATGCCGACGCTTTCGCTTCCACTGAGGGAGATTTTTTCGTAGGAGCGCGCGGGAGCGGGCTCGAGTGTTTGCGCGTCGTGTTGGGCGCACCAGGCGGTCCGGGTGCCATCGACCGGCACCTGGCAATCGAGAATGCACTCGATGCCGAGATCCACGGCGGCGGCGGCTGCCTGGCGTCGAGCCTCGGGGACGAAGGTGCAGGGAGCTTCTCCGTCGCTGACGGCCTTCAACAGGCGGAGGACATTCACCATGGCATGGTCATTGAAGGTAATGTGCCGGTGATAGCCGGTCGGATCGGGGAAGAACTGGGGCCAGCCGCCGTTTTCGTATTGCGCCTCCAGCAGAAAGTCGAGGCCGCGAAGGAATGCGTCGCGGTGGCGTTCCTCCGCGGAGGCCGAGAAGACTCTGGCGAGGAACTCCAACTGGGAGCAAGTGGCGCCATTGTCGATGGTGCTGTCCTTGCGCGACCGCTGTTGCTGAAGCTCGCTTTTCTGATCATTCGTGAGGCGCCTGGCCATGTCGGTGTTTTTAGGCCAGCCGCCGGAGGCCCGCTGATAAAGGAGGACATTGTCGGCGACGCGGCGCGCCTCGTCGGTGGCGTACCAGGCATCGGGCTGGCGCAGGCAGTCGCGCCAGGACAACGGCCGGTTGTCGTCGGCGCTCCGGGTTTTCGATGGCGCGGCCAGGAGCATGAGCAGGCCAATGAGCAGAGAGATTCGGAGCGGGTGGAACATGCCGGAATTCTTCCGCGTGCCCGCCTTCCTGACAAGTCCCGACTCGAACGCGGATTGGATGGGGAATGCGGACTGAGAGGGTGCCCGGGCGCGACGCGAGTGGGAAAGCGCGAGCCGGGACGATGGCCAACCCTTGTTACAATTGTAACAAAAGTTGGTCATCGCGGTGGGAAGGAGAGCGCGCGTCCGGCGTGCGGAGAGTTTGGGATTCGCCGGCGTGATCTGCCATTCGCGGGTGCGCCGGCCGGGCGGATCCGGTCGTGGGGGGCGTCCCCGCGGGCGAGGGCCGATTCCACGGAACGGGGTTCACTTGGAGGCCGGTTCGTTCAGGGCGAAGGCGCGGGCGAATTCGGCGGGCATGCGGCAGGGGCGTCCGGTGGACAGGGTGACGAAGGCGAAGTCGAGCTGCGCCTGACAGACGGTTCGTTGATCGCTCTGGCGGACGATTTCGTGATCGATGCGGAAGCGGCTGCGGCCTTGGTGGCGCATGATGCCGCTGATGAGAAGCTCGTCGTCCGCCTTCGCGGGCCGCTTGAAGTCCAGGCGCGCGGAGATGAGGACGGGACCGGCGTTCCAGCGGGCGAAGTCGGCGAACGTGAGTCCGGAGTCGAGGATGTAATCGTTTCGCGCGCCTTCGAGGTATTGGAGATAGACGGCGTTGTTGACGTGGCCGAAGGAATCGATGTCGCAACTGCGGACGCGCAACTTTGAGATGAGTTTGCGGTCGTCCATGGGGTATCGGGTTCGGAGGGCTCAGGTGACCGGGGGAAATCCCTTGCGGAGGGAGGCCCAGGGTTCCTCGGTGGAGACATCGACGATGGGCGGATCGGGGGCGTGGGCGGGGGAGAGGATGGCGAGGAAGACGAGTTTTTCGTCGAAGGGATTGTAGGTGCCGTGGATTTCGCCCATGGGAATGAAAACCATTTCGCCGGGTTTGAGGATGCGGTGGTCGCGGCCGACCCATTGTTCGGCCTGGCCGGAGAGGATGTAGATGATCTCCTCGCGGGTGGGATGTTTGTGAACGGGGTGGGACCGGTGGGGGTCCATGTTGGCGCGGACGAGGAGGAGGTGTTCATTCTTCACCACGTCGGAGCGGCAGAGCCACTCTTCGAGTGTCCAAGGGGACTGGAACTGGACCGCGTCGGCGGCGGTGACGAAACGTCGGAGAGAGGGGTCTTGAGGCTTCATGAGAGATGCTGGAAGTCTGCATAGGCTTTTAAGGGCGGAACTTCAAGTCCGGGAATGGAGCGGTGGCGGAACAGAGGCGGCGGGGTTGAGCATCCGATCGCCAACCGGACGGTCAAGGTTGCGCGGTGTATCGCGGTGGGCGGGGCGATCCGGGGAAGGATCGGAATCGTCAGCGGTGAAGAGGCCATTGAGATTCAATGCATGGATGGACCGACCACAAAGACCATGATCGCCAGCCAGAGGAGAAACAGGCACACAATTGCCGCGAAGATTGCAAACAGGAGCCTGGGCCATAAGTTGGCGACTTTGGATCCGAGGAATCGAGGCAGCAAAAGCGCGCCGACTGCGAGAAGGGCGACGGCGGGGTGTGATTAAAAGTGGGTGAGAAAAGGCGCGATTTGCCGAAGAATAGAATGTACAAATTTAGCCACTTGGCTATTTACAGTGGGGATGAAGAAGAAAGAAAGGCCGCTACAATCGAGCTTGACCCCCCAGGAACTCCAGTTGATCGAGCAACTGCGGGAGCACCCTGAATTAATGGAGCGCTTTGAAACCATCTTGGGGATCAGTTCCAATGAAGGTCCCTTGAAGAGCGCGGACGAAGTCGAAGGACTGTTG
>DATKEE010000015.1:0-4300 GCA_035544555.1 Candidatus Methylomirabilota bacterium | reverse complement strand
CTTGACCACGAAAACCAGCTCCTTGATGTACTGGGGAACGGACAGGAGCCAGTCATTGTAGTCCGCGCTGTACTCCCGGGAGGCGGGCGTGAGCAGCTTGATCACCGAGCCGAGTGATCGCTCCTTGCTCAGGATGCGCCGGCTGTCCGTCCGGCGTCGTGTCTCATCCTTGAACCGGTCCGCGTAGTCGCGCCGGATCAGCTCGGCCACACGGTCGAAATCCCGTTTGAAATCCGCGACGAACACCGGGCCTTGAATCACGGCGTCGGTGATGGGTTTGGAAATCTCGGATTTTCCACCGCCGGACACCGTGCACGGTTTGTGACAGAGCACCCCTTCGGCGACGGTGCCAATCAGCCGCCAGGCGCGGCCACCGCGCGGTTTTTCCATGCGCACCTTGTAGCCGGAGGGTCTCACGTATGTGTGGCCCGGCATCAGGTGCAGGCTCTGCCGGCCCTTCTTGTGCGGCCAGCTCACCGTCTGCCGGTGCAGATCGAAGTGGACGTCCTCCGACACATAAATGATGTCCGGAAACCGCTTGTCCACGCCGTAACCCGCGGGATTCACGTCCATGATCGAGCCATAGAGTTTCACCGCCTCCTCGAATGAATGGTCGAGGCGGCGGACGTGGAGGTGGCCGCTGAATTCCTCGCCAAGATCGTAGCTGGGATGGACCAGGGCGCCGCCCGCGTGTTCCTCTTCACAGTGCCCGAAGAGATTCGCCGAGTAGCTGATCTGGGTCTTCACCTCCTTTTTGCAATAGCCGAAATAGTTGTCGGCAATCAGGGTGACCATGACGCCGCGATGGTCGCGACAGGTGACTTTGAAGGCGCTGCCATCGTTGTAAAGTTCGCCCGGCTTGCGCCAGCACATGCCGTCGCGGCGCTGCCGCCGGGTGGCCTTGTCCCAGTGAGGCAGGCCGGCCGCCTTCTTCGTCAGCTTCACAAGGTGGGGGGCAAGAATGACGCAGCCCGTGTGACCCGTCCAATGGTCCACGTCCAGAGCGGCGTCGCGTTCCGGCAGGAAGGGATCGCCACCGTTGCCAAAGATGCTTTCCACAAAGTCGAGGTTGCCAACCAGCGTGCCCGGCGCGAAGAAACGGGTCTCCATCGACTTCTTGCCGGTATAGCCGGGGACGGCGGGGCAGACGACCGGGCGCAGCAACAGGGAGACGAAACATTCGGCCTGTTCCTCCTGCGTGGAAGTGAACGGCAGACGGAGCAGTTCGCGGGGGGGATTCAGAGCCAGCCGGAGCAGGGTGGCGAACGCCTTCCTCGGCACCTCCAGTTTGTCGTCCGGAACGGGAAGCCCTCCCTCGGCGATGTGAAACACGCCCTTGGTGGTGCGCCGGTCGCTATGCGGATTGTGCAGCACTCCCTGGCGGATGCGATACGATTTGACGATGTCCGACTCGAATTCGTCGCGATCCGGGGGAAGAGACAGCGCCCGGGCAAGCCCATGGCGGTCCAGAACAAAGGTCTTGGCCGGCAACTTCAATACCGGCGGACAGCCCTCCAGATAGTCCGTCAGGAAATCCTGGATGCGCTGGTCCGCGGGGCAGAGATAATCCGAGAGCAGCCGTTCGGTTTCCCGGTTGTGCTGCAACAGGGCCGCCGACAATTCGTTGAACTCCCCGTCGCCAGCCCGGGCCACCCCCGGACATCCAAGCAGAGAGAGTTTGAGATTGATGAAATGGATCAGTTTTTCATCCGGGAACGCCGAATCTCTGGCGCCCAGTCCGATGGTGCGTTTCAAGTCCATGCGCGGGGGTGGAGTGGTTGCAGTGTCCGGTTGACTCTTCACCCGCGCAGCATAGGTGCGGGTTGCAAGCCCGTGCAAGACCTCCCGGAAAGGAACCCGTGAATGGTTCATTCCCCGGCGGCGTCCTCGATCACCAGCAGCCAGTCACGGCCGCGGCCGTTCGAGGGTGCCTCGAACTCCTCCTCACCTTCAGCGGGGTATCGGCCGATGTCCTGCGTCTCGCCGGTGCGCGGGTCAAACCAACTCGCCTTCACGGCGGCCCCGTCGAGCGCATCCAGCCTGACCGTGACGGCCCGGCCCGTCGGTGTGTAGGCGAGCAGGAAGGATCCATCCTTCGCCCTGGCCGCGCGGAGATGATCCGCGCCATCGAGCGTTTCGCCGATGAGCACCGATTGATCCGGCACCAGCATCTGCCATGGATGTGACTCGAAGAACCGGCGCAGATGGCCCATGTGCGAACTGCCCGGATGTTCGAGCGCCTCCCTCCAGGGCGTGCGCGCGGAGGAGATGGGAGTCCGTCCGGGTTGCCACATCTGCCAGATGTTGTGGTCGCCGTAGGTGTGTCCGCAGGCGCCGGCGAGCATCGACCACCAGGCGGCCTGCCGGACGTCAAACGCGTCCAGCCATCCATTCTCGGGCCTCCAATTGACGGGGTGATCCTCGTAGCGCGGTTCGCCGTCGAGCGTCGGCTTGACCGGGGTTCGCTGGTAATTCGCGAAGGTCGTCCGGTAATTGGGCAGGTCACGGGCGGAATGGCCGGACTGGAACATGTTGAAATCGAGCCAGTCGTCCTCATGGAACCATTGGGCCGAATTGCCGCCGCCCTGCGGATGAAAGGTCATCAACTGCCCGCCGCCATGGACGTCGTGGATGGCGTTCGCCATGGAACGAATGATCTCAAGGTGCTCATCGGTCTCCGGATTCCGGTCTCCGCCCAGGATCCAGATGATCGGCTTGTCGCGATAGCGTTTTGCCAGGAAGTCGCCGTACTCGGCGGCATTGTCCGGTGTGAAGATCTCCGGGCCGACGCCCCACTTGCGATTCCATTTGTCCCCCCAGGTGGGGAGCATCCCGATAAACATCCCAAGCTCTCCGGCCTGGTTGACGATGTCATCAACGTGTTTGAAGTAGTCCTCATCAGGCTGGGTGAGGTCGTTGTCCTTGAGCGGAGTGTGTCCGTAGGGATTGGGGACGTTGAGACCGTCCAGTTCCGCGAGCACGACCGCCTGAATAACCGTGAAACCCGTGGCCGCGCGATTCGACAGATACAAACCCGCCTCGTCGCGATCCAGACGATGAAAAAGTTCCCAGGCGGTATCGCCCAGATAGAAGAATGGCGACCCGTCCTCATGAACGAGGTGACGTCCGCTTTCGCTGACCTTCAAGGACGGCGCGGCTTGGGTATCGTTTGCTGTCAGGGCGAAGATCATCAGCATCAAGGACGGAATCATGGCCCGGTTGGCGCATTGAAAAATGCCGGATGTCGAAATAGATCCAGGCAATCGGAGGATGGCTTTCATTTCATACTCTGAGGCGAATCTGACACCTCCCGGCTTTGAATGTCCATGCTCGAAGTGCGGGGCGTGCAACGAACGGACAAAGGTCTCGACTCGGGCGGGCGATGACGTAGCGTGAAGGCGTGGATTGGGCCTCTCATTGCGCGGTCGTCATTCCCTGTCTCAACGAGGCGCGAACCGTGCGCGCGCTCGTCGCGGAGGCGCGACAACATCTGCCCTTCGTCCTGGTGGTGGATGACGGGTCCACCGATGCGACGGCAGCGGAAGCGCGGTCTTCGGGCGCGGAGGTGTTGCGCAACGAAAGTTCCCTGGGGAAGGGGAACGCGCTGGCGCACGCGTGGCGGCGATGCCATGAACTCGGCTATCGCTGGGCAGTCAGTCTGGACGGCGACGGGCAGCACGCGCCGGAGGATTTGCCGGCGTTCCTGGCCCGCGCGGAATCGACCGGAGCGGCCCTGGTCGTCGGCAACCGGATGAATCAGTCCGGCGAGATGCCATGGCTGAGGCGCCGGGTGAATCGATGGATGAGCCGCCGTCTCTCCCGATGGGCCGGACGGGAGTTGCCGGACACTCAATGCGGGTTTCGCCTGATGCGGCTGGATGTCTGGTCTGAACTGGCGCCGGTTGCCGCGCGATTCGAGATCGAATCCGAAGTGCTGATGGCGTTTGTGGCGGCGGGCGAGCGCGTGGAGTTTGTTCCCATCCGGGTCATTTATCGGACGGAACGGAGCAAGATTCACCCGGTTCGCGACACCTGGAGATGGTTTCGCTGGTGGCGGCAGGCGGCGCGGCGCCATCGGCTCGGACGGCGGACGAGCGAGGCGATTTCCCGGCAAACAGCATGACGCGTCCTCCCCAGTGAAGCCAGACGCGGGAATTGTGAATGCCCGCCCGCGCCGCGAACCCCCTCCATTCGCCCACGCGAAAGGCGCGGCGGGCGGACAGGAGTCCATCCGCCCGAAATTCCGGGGTGAATCCGGGCCACCGCAGAATCATCCAGATGACGCCGTACAAGAAGTAAT
>DATKEE010000014.1:0-2959 GCA_035544555.1 Candidatus Methylomirabilota bacterium | reverse complement strand
GGGTCAAACCTGTATGAAGCGCCCCCGAAACCAGGGGTCGGCCATTTTTTACCTCCCATCTTTTACCAGCCCCTTTTATGTCAGAACCGGGCGAAGGCGAAGGTAAAAGATCAGGGGTAAAAGATGAGGCGGCGGGTGAGGCGCCATCGGATCCTGTTCCGGGATCGAAAGCAGGATTGGCCCATCCCCTTTATCCTTTATCCTTCATCCTTTCCCCCTCAGCGCTCAGGATCATAATCCGGATTCGGAGCCGGCATCTGGGCGTCCACCACTTCCCGCCAGGACTTCAATTGCACCGCCATCTGCGCCGCCTTGTCCGGCAGCAACGAGGACAAATCCTTCGTCTCACCGGAATCATCCTTCAAGTTGTACAACTCCCGCCGCCCATCCTCGTAAAACTCGATCAGCTTGAAATCCCCCATCCGCACCGCGCCGTGAGGCGTCGCCCCGCCCGGATGATAGTGCGGATAGTGCCAGTACAACGCGTCACGATCCAGATCGCCGGACTGGTTCAACAAGGGAACCAGACTCCTCCCGTCCAACGCACCGGGAACCTCCCCCTCCACGCCGGCCATCGCCGCCAGCGTCGGAAGAAAATCCATGCTGATCACCGGTTCCGCCAACACGGTGCCGCCCACCACCACGCCCGGCCACTTGATGATCAATGGCACCCGCACGCCGCCCTCATAGGCGGACCCCTTCCCCGCGCGCAACGGTTCGTTCGACGTCACCGGACGCCGCGGATTGCCGATCAAACCGCCGTTGTCCGAGGTGAACAGAATCACCGTCCGCTCGCTGATCTCCAACTCGTCCAACCGGGAGACCAGCCGTCCCACACTCCGGTCCACACTCTCAATCATTGCCGCGTACACGGGATTCCCATGGGGCTGGTCCCCGGCATCCTTCGCCTCATATTTCCCGACCAACTCCCGCTTCGCCTGCAACGGCGTGTGCACCGCGTAATGGGCCAGGTAAAGGAAGAACGGCCGGTCCCGGTTCTCCTCAATGAACTTCAAGGCCTCCCCGCACTCGCGATCCGTCAGATACTCCCCCTCCGGTCCGTCCTCCAGAGTCGGAATCCGATACGGTGAAAAGTAGCTGGGCGGTTGTCCGCGATGATACCCGGCCACGTTCCGGTCGAACCCCTGGCTGGTCGGCCCGTATTCCTCCCCGCCCAGATGCCATTTCCCAATGCTCGCGGAAACGTAACCCGCATGCTTCAACACCTCCGGAATCGTCACCTCCTCGTGCCGCAGATGCATGGTCCAGTCCGGCACCCGCAGCTTTGCCCCGGGTCGCTTGTGTCCCTCGATCCAGTCGGTGAGATGAAGCCGGGCCGGAGCCTTCCCCGTCAACACCGCGGCGCGTGTCGGAGAACACACCGTGCAGGCCGAATACGCGTCCGTGAATCGAACCCCTTCATCCGCCAGCCGGTCGATGTTCGGCGTCTCGTAGAACCCGCTCCCCATGCAACTCAGATCCGTCCAGCCCAGGTCGTCCACCAGGATCAGTATAAAATTCAACGGCGGATCGGCCGGCGCCGCCTCCAAGGTCCGCACCGCTCCCGACAGCCCCGCCGCCAGCAACAGCCCCAGCAGCACGCCCCTCCAGGACAACTTTCGCCCGCACCCGGCGGACGAAAAACCCCGCCCCTCCCTCGGTTCAATCTCGGATTTCATGAGCCCAGTGTAGGGAGCGGCGCGGACACGTCAAACACCGCGCCGTTCCTGTCGTGCTTGCCAGTCGCGCTTGCCGCCTTGCCTCGACCGGGGTTCATCCCTATTCTCCCCACGCTGGATGAGGAGACGCGACGTTGCGCTCCATCAGCACCGGACGGACTGAAGATCGACTCATGGAGTTTCTGGCACAAGCGGATGCGCAGGGCCTGACCGCCCTCTTCAAACGTGAATATCTCGGAATCGAGCTGTGGCGTTACATCGCCTCGCTCGCCATCCTCCTCGCCGGCTTCACCCTCCGCCGCGTCTTCGAGACGCTCATCCTCCGCGGCCTGGTCCGGCTCTTCAGCCGTACCAGCCTGAAGTACGACGAGATGGTCATCACCGCGCTCGGACGCCCCCTCAGCGCCTTCATCCTGGTCAGCGCCCTTCACCTCGCCGTCACCGTCCTCGCCATCGATATCGAGCTCCAAGCCTTCAACCTGGCGGAAACGATCCTCATCAGCTACCAGGTCGCCATCGGCATCATCGCCATCTGGGCCGTGTACCGGCTCGTCGATGTCCTCGCCCGCTATCTCGACGACCTGGCCGCCGCCAAAGACTCCAGCCTCCGGGGCCAGTTCATCCCCCTCATCAAACAAAGCCTCCGCATCTTCACCCTCCTCGTCGGCGCCCTCACCCTCCTCGCCACACTCAACGTGGACGTCGTCGGCCTCCTCGCCGGCCTCGGCGTCGGCGGCATCGCCATCGCCCTCGCCGCGCAGGACAGCTTCGGCAACTTCCTCGGCACCCTCAACATCCTCGCCGACCGCCCTTTCAAGGTCGGCGACTGGATCCAGATGGGCGACCGCGTGGACGGCACCATCGAGGAGATCGGCTTCCGATCCACCAAGGTCCGCACGTTTGCCAAGACCCTGATCTCGATCCCAAACCGCCTCCTGGCGACGGAGATCGTGGACAACTTCTCCCGGATGCCCAAGCGCCGCGTCAAGATGACCGTCGGCGTCACCTACCAGACCACGCCCGAACAAATGGAGGAGCTGTTGGCGCGATTGCGCAAACTCATCGCGACGGACCCGGACATCAACCAGGAGTTGTATCTGATCCGGTTCACGGATTTCGGGGCAAGTTCACTTGACATTCTGGTGTACTACTTCACGATCACCACGGCGTGGGACGCGCACTTGGCCGTGCGGGAGCGGATCAATATCAGCATCATGCGCATCATCGCGGAACTCGGCCTCTCCATCGCCTACCCCACCCGCACCCTCCACCTCGAAAGC
>DATKEE010000013.1:0-5298 GCA_035544555.1 Candidatus Methylomirabilota bacterium | reverse complement strand
GCATTAGCAGCGAAAAAAGTGTTGTCTCCCCAGTAGAACTCCGCCTCCTTGTCTCGGTTAATCATATCGGGACTGTTGACCCTCGGATTTGTGACGCACCCGGACAACATCCCAGCCCCAAGAATCACGGATAGGACAAGACCTTTCATACGGCAATTTGTTTTTGGGTTGTTTACGCCACGCAGTCTGGACGGTTAATTCTCATTGTGCTGCAGATGTGGGCTGTGGCACCTGAGCGAGGAAAAGGGGTCAGTGCTTATGAAAAGCTACTTTCGCTTGTCCCCTGTCACGCCGCGAGTGATACAGGAGCGTGTTCACGGTGGGCAAGCACATCCCGATGGAGCGGAGCGGATTCGCCGCTTTCCGAGCGGGTGGGGGGGTGATGCGCTGGATAAACGCCGGTCCGGCATGCGAATGCGGCAGAGGGCTGCCGCCCACGCTGCTCTTCAGGAGCAGTTGAAGGCGGCGGAGGAACTGGGATCCTATCTGCGATGCGAGGAATTCCGTCGGCCATTTTTTACCTCCCATCTTTTACCAGCCCCGCTTACGCCAGGACCGGGCAAGGGCTGTGGTAAAAGATCAGGGGTAAAAGATGAAGCCGCGGAACCGCTGGAGCGGCCCCGAGAACCGGCTCACAAAGGGGTGGAACAGGGCGTATTCCGCCCAGGCGCAAGGTTAATGCCCTAAACATAACAAACATTGTGCGAAATCCTCTACAAGCCCGGCACGGCGCGGGAACCGGGCTTGTGCGATTGATTTGAGGCCTCATTTGTGGTTCCCTGACCCAATCATGAGTGCTGTTCCGGTGGTTCGCTCCGCCTTTCCCGGGTGTCCCCCCAGTTACCTTCTCATGAGCCAGGTCCATGTCCGGCCCACCGCCGGCCCGTCCGGCAGCACCCCGCGTGTCTGCCATGGCGTTTCGGGACTGCGGCAGTGTTGACATTCAGACCATGCGTTTGCTTATGAGATTGAACCGGATCGCGCTCGTCGCGCTCGCCGTCCTTGCCGCCTCCTCCGCACCCGCCGAAGTCCTCATCCAGACCAACACGCACTGGCGCTGGCTGAAAGGCACCAGCGAAGCCTCGTCACCCGTCTCCGCCTGGCGCGCCCTGGATTTCGACGATTCCTCGTGGAGCCTCGACCAGGCGCCGTTCTGGTATGACAACCAGAACGAGATCACCGGCAACACGCTGCTGGCCGACATGCGGGGCGGCTACAATTGCATCTTCATGCGCCAGTCGTTCTTTGTGGCGGATCCCGGCGCGCTCGACAGCCTGGTGCTGACGGTGCACATCGACGACGGGTTCCTCGTCTGGATCAACGGCACCGAGGTTCAACGCTACAACGTGTTCGCCGGCGAACCGGTCTTCAGCAACGGCACGCCGACGGCCATCGAGGCCGAGTGGCATACCTACTCGCTGTCCGATCCCGCCTCCTACCTGGTCGAAGGCGCCAATGTGATGGCCGTGCAGGCCGTCAACCGCAACCTCTCCAGCAGCGACTTCATCATTGACCTGCAATTGGAAAGCACCCTCCCGGACAACACGCCGCCGGAGATTGTCTCTGTCGATCCCGCGCCGGGAACCGTGAACGATCTTGCGGCGATCACCGTTACTTTCAGCGAACCGGTCACGGGCGTTGGATTCTCGGACCTCCTGCTGAATGGAGTGCCCGCGGTGAATCTCACGGGCTCGGGAAGCGCCTACACATTTCATGTGGACACGCCTCCCGCGGGAAACATCGATGTCACGTGGGCGCCTGAAACGCAGATCACCGATCTGCCGGGAAATCCATTCGACTCCCAGGCCCCGGGCGCGAGTTGGCAATACACCCTGGTGGACGACACACCGCCGGTGGTGTCGAGCCGGTCGCCGTTGCCGGGAGTGACGGTCCGCTCTCTGACAGAAATCCGGGCGACCTTCTCGGAGCCAGTGACCGGGGTGGACGCTGCGGACATGCTGATCAACGGCAGTCCGGCCACGGGCGTCACCGGTTCCGGCTCGGGTCCCTATGTCTTCGGGTTCCCCTCCCCCGCCCCCGGTCCGGTGCAGGTGGGATGGCAGCCAGGGCACGGGATTCAGGATCTGGCGTCGCCACCCAACGCGTTTGCCGGTGGGGGCTGGAGTTTCACCCTCGATCCGGAGTTCGTTGAAACCACAATCCGCATCAATGAGTTTCTCGCGTCGAATTCGACGGGTCTGCTCGATGAGGACGACGAGGCCGGCGACTGGATCGAGCTGCACAACTTCGGCGATGCCGGCGTCAGCCTCGAGGGATGGTCGCTGACCGACGACGCGGGGGATCCGGACCAGTGGGTTTTTCCGGCGGTCGTGCTTGGGCCCGGTGAATACCTCGTGGTGTTCGCCTCGGGCAAGAATCGTCGTTCCACCGCGCCCGGCGCGGTCCTGCACACCAAGTTCCGGTTGGGCGCCGATGGCGTATTCCTCGGGCTCTACACGGCGGACTCGCCGCGGGTGCCGATGAGTTTGTTCGATCCCGCGTATCCCGAGCAGCGGACGGATTACTCGTATGGATACGATACCTCGGGCCAGCTCCGGTATTTCGCCACACCGACTCCCGGCGGTCCGAATGGCAACAGCAGCATTGCGGGCGTGGTGCCACCGGTGGAGTTCAACGTGCGGCGCGGCGTGTTCAATCATGCCTTCGATCTTATCTTGAGCGTGGATTTGCCGAACACGGTGATCCGTTACACGCTCGATGGAAGCGAACCCACCTCCGGGAACGGCATCGTCCACAGCGGCCCGTTGTCCGTCGCCACGACGCGCACGGTGCGCGCGGCGGCGTTCCGTCCGAATCACCTGCCCTCCCGGCCGGCGACTCACACCTACATATTTCCGGAGGCGGTGTTGTCGCAACCCCAGGCTCCCGCCGGGTTTCCCTCCACCTGGGGATCGTGGTCGCAGGTGGATTACGGGATGGATCCGGAGATTGTGAACGATTCGCGGTTCCGTTCGAACATCCTCGCGAGTCTGGAGTCGTTTCCGACGCTGTCGATTGTGATGAACGTGGACGACATGTTCGGAGGCCAGGGCCTTTATTCGAACCCCACCCGGCAGGCGCCGAACAATTCGCTTTCGCAGATCGAGAAGGCCTGTTCGGCCGAGTTGATTCACCCGGACGGGACGACAGGATTTCAGATCAACTGCGGCATCCGCATTCAGGGGGGCGCCAGCCGGAATCCCAACAACAACCCGAAGCATTCGTTGCGGCTGATGTTCAAGACCGATTACGGCCCCGGCAAGCTCGAGTATCCGTTCTTCGCCGATTCGGCGTTGGAGAGTTTCGACACCATCATTCTGCGGGGCGAATACAACAATTCATGGATTCATTGGGACACGGCGCAGCGGTTGCGCGGGAGCAACGTGCGGGACCAGTGGGGACGCGACACGCAGATTGCCATGAGCGGACTCGGATCGCATGGCAATTACGTTCACCTTTACATCAACGGGCTGTATTGGGGGCTGTTCAATCCCTCGGAGCGAATGGACGCCTCCTTCGCGGCCATGTATCTGGGAGGGGACAAGGAGGAATACGACGCCGTCAAGCAGCCGGTCACGGCGCGCGACGGCAATCTCGCGGCCTGGAACGCGATGATGAACATTGTGCGCGGCGGGCTCTCGGGCAACAGCCAGTACGAGGCGCTCCAGGAATACCTCGATGTGGCGCACTTCGCCGATTACATGATCCTGAACATTTTTGGCGGAAACGCGGACTGGCCGCACAACAACTGGGCGGCGGTGCGACGGCGCGTGCCGGGGGCGCAGTTCAAATTCGTGAGTTGGGACATCGAGCGCATTCTCGAGGATCCGACCAAGACTCGCGAGTTCACGGTGAACGATTCCAACAGTCCCGGGGAGATTTACGCCGCGCTGCGCGCGAACGCCGAGTTCCGCCTGCTGTTCGCCGACCGGATTCACAGGCACTTCTTCAACGACGGCGCGCTGACGTCCCTCGAAAACATCAGGCGATACGAGGCGCTCTCGGACCGCGTCGATCAGGCGGTGCAGGGCGAATCCGCCCGTTGGGGGGATTATCGCCGGGACGTTCATGTCCGCAATCCGCCGGCCTACCTGTTCAATCACGCCGACCACTGGCTGGTGGAAAAGAATCGCATCCTGCGCGACTACTTTCCCCAGAGGTCGTCCTTCGTTGTGAATCGATTTCAGACCATGGGATTGTATCCCGCGGTCGCTGCGCCGGTCTTCAACCGCCACGGCGGGCCGGTGCCGCTGAATTTTCAGATCACCCTCGGCGCTCCGTCGGGCACGATTTATTACACCACCAACGGAATGGACCCGCGCGTTTACGGTTCCGAGGCGGTGGCGCCTTCCGCGCGACAATACACCGGCGCCGTCCCACTGACCCTGAGCCGGACGGTCAAGGCGCGCGTGTTGTCGGGCGGCGCCTGGAGCGCGTTGACCGAGGCCGCGTTCCAGGTCGCCGACCCGGGAGTCCCGGTGCGCATCACCGAGATCATGTACAACCCGCTCCCGGGGGCCGCGGCCGGCGAGCCTTTTGAATTCATTGAATTGATGAACACCGGTGGCGGTCCGGTGGACATCGGCGGGTTTCATTTTGACGGCATCAATTTCACCTTTCCACCCGGCACTCTGCTCGCGTCCGGCGAGGTGATCGTGCTCGCGTCGGACCGGAATCCGGCTGATTTTGCGGCGCGCTATCCGGGCGTGACCCCCGCGGGTTGCTTCGGCGGGGCGCTGGCCAACGGGGGCGAACGCGTGGCCCTCCTGGATCGCGAGGGCGCCACAGTGATCGCCGTCCATTACGAGGATGACAATGGCTGGCCGCTGGAGGCGGACGGGCTCGGCGCCTCGCTCGAGATTGTGGATGTGAACGGAAACCCGGACGACCCCGCCAATTGGCGCGCCAGTTCGGGGACGCATGGAACCCCGGGCAGCGTCACTCCCCCACCCCCGATGTCCCCTGTGCGAATCAACGAGTTCATGGCGGAGAACCTTGGCAGCGTTGAGAATGCCGGCTCGTTCCCGGATTGGGTCGAGCTTCACAACACCGGAGCGACGGCGGTGGACCTGGAAAACTGGAGCCTGACCGATGGCGGGAATCCTCGACGGTTCGTGTTCCCCTCCGGCACGACGATATCCGCGGGTGGTTATCTGGTGATCTGGCTGGATGACGCGACCGGGCTGCCCGGGTTGCACGCGGGTTTCGCGCTTGGCCGCGGCGGCGAGGGCTTGTTCCTGTATGACGGGGATACCAACCGTGTGGATGCGGTGACGTTCGGTCCGCAGCTTGCCGACT
>DATKEE010000012.1:0-5229 GCA_035544555.1 Candidatus Methylomirabilota bacterium | reverse complement strand
CCATTCCGACGAGGGTTCCAGACGCCGGGCCGGCCCGGGAAGCTTCGCCAATCCCTTCGCGCCGGAGACCCAGACACCCCCATTCCTCGCCTCGGTCATGTCCAGAAACCGACCCAGACCCGTCGCCTCCGCCCGCCGGATCAACCGAACCTCATTTCGCATCAGGCTGTATTCGATCAGGCGGTCGGAGAGCAGACACAGCACGTTGTCATGGTCCAGTGGAATCAGGGGCAGCGGACGCACCCGTCGCAGCGGATTGGCCTCCATTTCGAGCCGGATCGACTCCACAGGGCGCCGCTCCCACCGGCCATCCCGCAACACCTGCAGCCCCTGGGCGTATAATGTCCACTTCTGGCCGGTGCGACTCTCATACACCGGATACAGGCCCTGACCCGGCGACGGCAGGGTTTCCACTGAGTAACCATCCAGGAGGCTCACCGTTCCGCCTTCCCCGTGCCGGGCCAGCACATTGCCCCGCGGACTCACCGTCACCGCCACCGTATGAGACTCGCTCAGACCATCCGTGGTCTTGTTGAACACCCGCCAGTTCGCCGCCTCACTCCAGAAACCTCCGCACAACACAACGCCCACCCATGCCGTCAGCCACAACCTCCGGCATGAACCCGACTCCCCACTGCTGATCGGTTTCCTGTGCAATTCAGCCGTCAAACTAGGCCAACCAAGACCCGGAAGCCAGACGGCAGAACTCCATTTTTGCGAATGCAAGGAATCGGGACTTGAAGGTGGCGACCCTACCGGGAATCGAACCCGGGCCTTCGCCGTGAAAGGGCGATGTCCTAACCGCTAGACGATAGGGTCGTCGAAGGACTGTGGAATATAGGGCGCGACCCCGCCCTGTCACGCGGAAAAACCCGCCGATGGGGGCCCGTGCTCCCCGAAGACCCAGCCGACCACGCCAGCATGCCTCCGTTTCCCCGGCCCCTTGCACTGACCCGGACAGGTCGTTGCCCCGGGTCTAGCTGACCGTCTGCAACTTCCCACGGGGCTTCCCGAATCGCGCGCCAGCGTCTTGGAGTGCGGCTGTGGGCGACAGCCCTCTACCGCTTTCGCATGCCGGACGGACGCTCGTCCCCATCACAACCTCCACACGCGCCCGAAAAGCGGCGAATCCGCTCCGCTTCATCGCCGCACTCCAAAACGTCGCCGACTTCGCACGGAGCTTCCCGATCCGCGCGCCAGCGTCTTGGAGTGCGGTTGTGGGCGACAGCCCTCTGCCGCTTTCGCATGACGGACGAACGCTCGTCCCCATCACAACCTCCACACGCGCCCGAAAAGCGGCGAATCCGCTCCGCTCCATCGCCGCACTCCAAAACGTCGCCGACTTCGCACGGGGCTTCCCGAATCGCGCGCCAGCGTCTTGGAGTGCGGTTGTGGGCGCCAGCCCTCTGCCGCTTTCGACTGCCGGACGGACGTCATCCAGCGCACCAACTCCACACTCGCCCGAAAAGCGGCGAATCCGCTGCGCTTCATCGCCGCAGTCCAAAACGTCGCCGACTTCGCATGGGGCCTCCCGAATCGCGCGCCAGCGTTTTGGAGTGCGGTTGTGGGCGCCAGCCCTCTGCCGCTTTCGCATGCCGGACGGGCGTTCATCGAGGCATCCACGTCCGCGCGCGCTCGAAAGCGGCGAATCCGCTTCGCTCCATCGCCGCAGTCCAAAACGTCGCCGACATTCACCCTCCGCCGAGAAGACTTGCCACCGGGCTCATTCTGGGGCATTAACATACGGTCCAGCCACGCCAATGATACGCGTACGTACACTCGGTCGAATTCTGATTCCGACCGTCCTGCCCTGCCTCATTGGCGCAAGCCTCCTGGCGGACGATGATTTCGTCTCCCGCGTCCAGCCCGTGCTGGAGAACCATTGCTACGACTGCCACGCGGATGGCATGAGCAAGGGGAATGTTGCCTTTGATGAGTTCGGTTCCCACGCGGACCGGCTCGCCCGCGCCGATCTTTGGGAAAAGGTGTTGAAGAACCTGCGGGCGGAGATCATGCCGCCCGCCCGGAAGGCCCGTCCCACTCCCGAGGAGCAGTCCGTCATCGAGGAATGGATCAAGCGGGACGTGTTTCAAATCGATCCGGACAACCCCGATCCCGGCCGGGTCACTTTGCGCCGGTTGAACCGCGTCGAATATCAAAACACCATCCGCGATCTGATGGGCATCGAGTTCCGCGCGTATGAAGAGTTTCCCCCCGACGACACGGGCTACGGTTTCGACAACATCGGCGACGTGCTCAACGTTTCCACGTTGTTGCTCGAGAAATACATGGATGCCGCGGAGACCATCGTGACGCGCGCGGTGCCGACCGTTTCCCGGGTGGTGGCGGAACAGAGCGCCTCCGGGAATGAATTCAGGAGCGACGACGGTTCCATCAATGCCCGCCGCATCAGCTTCTACCAACCGGCCACCGTGTCGCGCTCCTTCAAGGCGGAGGTCGAAGGCGATTACACCCTGTCGCTGAACTCCCGGGTACGGGGAGCGTTCGACTTCGATCCGGGCCGGATGAAGCTCACCATCCGCCTTAATGATGAACCACTGGTCGAAGAGGAGCACAAGTGGCAGGACGGAAGGAGCATCGATCATGAATTTACCCGGCGACTGCCGGCGGGGGAACATGTGGTGACGCTGAACCTCGAGCCCCTCGTGCCGGAGGAGGAGAAGAAGACGTCCGTCGAGTTCGAGCTTCAAAACGTGGTTTTCCGGGGGCCGCTCGCCCGGGAACACTGGGTGCATCCGCCGAATTACGACCGCTTTTTCACGCGCGAGGAACCGCCGGAGGACGCCGACGGACGACGGGAATATGCCGGCGACGTGTTGAGGCGTTTCACGACACTGGCCTTCCGCCGGCCGGTCGATGAACGCACCATCGGAAAACTGACCGCGATTGCAGAAGGCGAATACCTGCAACCGGACAAGTCCTTCGAATACGGTGTCGGCCGCGCGATGGTTGCGGTGCTGGCTTCGCCCCGTTTTCTATTCAGGACCGAGGATGTTCAACAGCCGGCTTCCGGCGGCGGCCACCCGTTTGTGGATGAGCATGCCTTGGCGTCGAGGCTGTCCTATTTCCTCTGGGCCACGATGCCGGACGGGGAACTGATCGCGCTGGCGGACGGCGGTGAATTGCGGACCAACCTGGAGTCCCAGGTCCTGCGGATGCTCAACGACCGCCGAGCCGGTGAATTCGTGGAGAACTTTGTGGGCCAGTGGCTGCACGTGCGGGACATCGAAGGCATCAGCATCAACGAGCGCTCCGTTCTGGCGCGTGACGCGGGCACGGATGGGGAAATGGAGCGGGTTCGCGCCAGGTTCCGGGAATTGCGCGACATTCCGGACGAGGACCTCACGGACGAACTGAGGGAGGAGTTAACGGAGATACGCGCGGCTTTCCGGGCGCGGTTTCGCGGCCCCAGCGTGGAATTGGACGGCGCCCTCCGCCGGGCCATGCGTCGTGAGACCGAGATGGTGTTCGAACACGTCTTGCGCGAGGACCGTAACATCATCGAATTGATCGACAGCGATTACACTTTTCTCAACGAGCGGCTTGCCCGGCATTATGGCATTCCGGACGTCGAGGGCGATGCCATGCGCCGGGTGTCGCTGCCGCCGGACAGTCCGCGCGGCGGGGTTCTCACTCACGGGAGCGTCCTGGTGGTGACGTCGAATCCCACCCGCACGTCCCCCGTCAAGCGTGGCGTGTTCCTGCTGGATCAATTTCTCGGAACGCCCGCGCCGCCTCCGCCGCCGGACATTCCGACGCTGGAGGAAGCGGAGGAGGCGTTCTCCGTCTCCGGTCACGAGCCCACGTTGCGGGAGGCGTTGGAGCGGCATCGGAGCGATCCGTTGTGCAGTTCGTGCCACCAACGCATGGACCCTCTGGGGCTGGCGCTCGAGAATTTCAACGCCCTGGGCATGTGGCGCGACGAGGAACGCAAGCAGCCGATCGAACCGGCCGGCAAACTCATCACCGGCGAAGCCTTCTCCGACATCCGGGAATTGAAGCGGATTCTTGCGACGGATCGGCGCCTGGATTTTCAGTATTGCCTCACGGAGAAACTGCTCACGTATGCCTTGGGCCGCGGGCTGGAGAACCACGACATTCAGGCGGTCGATGAGATAGTCGCGCGTCTTCAGGAGGGGGAGGGAAGGTTTTCCGCGTTGTTGATGGGCGTCATCGAGTCCGTTCCCTTTCAGAAACGCCGCGAGTCCGGGGCTTTGGCGATGACGCATTCGGAGGAACCGGGCGGAAACCGATAGGCAGTCTTATGCAACCGACATCCTTCGATCGTTTTCCGCCGGTGAATTCGAGGATACGCGCGATGAATCTCCTGAAACCTGATCAATTGTTCACTTTTACCAGAGCACAGCCATGAAAAAGCCATCCCGCACTTCCCGCAACGTTGCCGCCGAACGGCATTTCAGTCTGAACCGCCGCACCTTCCTGCGGGGACTGGGAGCCTGCATTGCCCTGCCGGCGCTGGAATCCTTTGGCCCGTTCACCGCTGTGGCTGCCGGCGCGGGCGATGCCATTGCGCCTGCCACCACCGCCTCGGGCGCTCCGCTGCGGATGGCCTTTGTGTACTTCCCCAACGGCGCCATTCAGCCCAACTGGTGGCCGGAGGGCGCGGGGCGCGATTTTCAGTTCGCCCGCACCATGCGGCCGCTCGAAAAGGTGCGGCACGAGATCCAGGTGATGGGGGGGCTGGACCATTTGAACGCCACCCCGGGGCCCGACGGCGCCGGCGATCATGCCCGCGCGAGCGGAACTTTCCTGACCGGCGTGCGCGTCCGCAAGACCGCCGGGTCCGACATCCTTGCCGGCGTTTCCATCGATCAGGTGGTTGCCCGCCAGATCGGGCATCTGACCCGGTTCCCATCGCTCGAGCTGACCTGTGACTCCGTCCGCAAATCCGGTAGTTGCGATTCCGGCTACTCCTGCGCCTATCAATACAACCTGGCCTGGAGTTCCCCCACCACTCCGGTCGCGCCCGATCCGAATCCGCGCGCGGTGTTCGAGCGGTTGTTCGGCACCGGCTCCCATGGCGAACGCGCGGATAGCCTCGAGCTCCGGCGCGCCCAGCAACGTTCGATTCTGGACTTCGTCCTCGACGACGCGAAGGCCCTGCAGAAACAACTCACCCATCGCGACCGCGACAAGCTCGATCAGTATCTGACGCACATGCGCGACATCGAGCGGCGCATCGACCGC
>DATKEE010000011.1:0-3544 GCA_035544555.1 Candidatus Methylomirabilota bacterium | reverse complement strand
GGCCGCCGTCGCAAGGGAGTCTGCTCCACATTTCTCGCGGATCGCGTGGAACTGAACACCACGCCCGTTCCCGTGTTCGTTCAGCACTCGCACGGGTTCCGCCTCCCGGCCGATCCCGCGCTCCCCATCCTGATGGTGGGCCCCGGCACCGGCATCGCGCCCTTCCGCGCCTTCCTCGAGGAACGCCGCGCCACCGGCGCCACCGGAATGAACTGGCTCTTCTTCGGCGACCAACACCATGCCTCTGACTTTCTTTATCGCGACGAACTGGAGGCATGGAAAACAGAAAGCACCCTGACCCGCCTCGACCTCGCCTTCTCCCGCGATCAAACGGAGAAGCTCTACGTGCAGCACCGTTTGCTCGAACACGCCGCCGACGTTTGGAACTGGCTGGAAGCCGGCGCCCATTTCTACGTGTGTGGCGACGCCAAACGCATGGCGAAGGACGTGGATGCCGCGCTGCACGCCATCGTCCAACAGGAGGGCGGGAAAAGCACCGGGGAAGCCGCCGCCTATGTCGCCGAACTCAAAAAACAGAAACGCTATCAACGCGATGTCTATTGACTCATATTCCTGAATCCACCATGCCCACGCTGACTGAAATCGCCGGCCGGACACTGACCTCCGAACAATCCGCCTACCTCGACGGCCTCTTCACCGGCCTGCGCAATCGCGGATTCGCGTTCACCGACATTCTGCCCGATCCCGCCGCCGCGCCGCCTCCACCCGCCGGCACAGGGGAGCGCATCGCGGAGGAACGCATCAAACAGGAGCTTCATCCGCTCGATGCCTACCATCTCATCGAGGAAGCCGCCGCCGCCAATCGTGCCCCGGAGAAGGAAAACGTGTTCCGCTTCAAATGGCACGGCCTCTTCTGGCTCTCGCCGAACAAGGAGTCCTTCATGTGCCGGCTTCGCATTCCCGGCGGCATCGTCAGGACGTTCCAGTGGCGCGAACTCGCCCACCTCTCCCGGGAACTGACCTCCGGCTGCGTCCAGATCACCACCCGCGCCAACCTTCAACTCCGCCTCATCGAACCCAGACACGCCCCCGCCGTCATCCAACGCATCCAGGGCGTCGGCCTCGGTTCGCGCGGCGCCGGCGCCGACAACATCCGCAACCTCACCGCCAATCCCACCGCCGGCATCGATCCCCACGAACTCATCGATGTTTCCCCCTTCGTGCAACAACTCGCCCGCCATCTCATCCACCATCGCGAGTTCTACGATCTTCCACGCAAATTCAACATCGCCTTCGACGGTGGCGGCCGGATCGGCAGTGTCGAGGACACCAACGACATCGGCCTCAAGGCCGTCAAACTCGATCGTCCCGCCGGCGACAATCAGGCTGGCATTTACTTCCGTGTCGCACTGGGCGGAGCGACCGGCCATCAGGCGTTTGCGCGTGATCTGGGCGTCCTGGTGCCACCCGGCGAAGTGGTCAAGGTCACACTGGCACTGGTGCGCGTCTTCATCCGGAATGGCAACCGCTCCAATCGCAAAAAGGCCCGGCTCAAACATCTCCTCGAATCCTGGTCGCTGGACCGCTACCGCCAGGAAACCGAAAAGCTCCTGGGCTACACACTCACCCCAATTCCATCCGACGCGTTTCAGAATGAACCATCCACCCCGCCGTCGAGTTCGCCGCACTCCCACATGGGTGTCTTTCCGCAATCCCAGCCGGGCTTGAACTACATCGGCGTTGCCCTGCCCGTCGGCCAGCTCACAGCAAAACAAATGCTGCGCCTCGCCGACATTGCCGATCATTACGGCTGCGGGGAAATCCGGTTGACAGTGTGGCAAAACCTCCTGATTCCCGGCGTTCCGGACGCCTACGTCGAGACGGTGAAAAAATCCCTGGTGAAGGCCGGATTGAACTGGCGGATGTCGAACCTCCGCGGCGGCCTCGTGGCCTGCACCGGTAACTCCTATTGCAAATACGCGGCGTCGAACACCAAGGGCCACGCCGCCGAACTCGCCGACTATCTGGAAAAACGCGTTGAACTCGATCAACCCATCAACATTCACCTCACCGGCTGCCCCCATTCCTGCGCGCAACATTACATCGGCGACATCGGCCTGCTCGGCACCAAGGTCAAGGTCTCGGGCGAATCCGTGGAAGGCTACCACGTCTTTGTCGGCGGCGGATTCGGCGAACACCAGGCAATCGGCCGCCAGGTCTTTCAAGGCATCTCCTTCGAAAGTCTCAAGCCCACCCTCGAAACGATGCTGCGCGCCTACCTGCGGCACCGCCAGCCCGGTGAAACCTTCCGCGCCTTCACGCAACGCCACGACCTCAACACCCTGCAAACTCTCTTCAGTAACGCCTGATATCCCGCCGGTAGGGACCCGTTCCACCGGGTCCCACTCTCCAAAGAAGGAGTGAAACATCCCATTCACCCAGGTCTTCCCACACCAAGGAAACAAAGATAACGAAGAACCGCTCATGCACCACACCTGTCCCCTTCGTTTCCTTCTGTGAGATCTTTTCATTCTGTTCCATTTCAATCTGCGGCAGGTCAGGGACGAGGTGGAACGCGGTCCTTACCAGGATCGCACAGTCGGTCCGCCACTCACTCCCTCTCCCAATCCTTCATACCCCGCGCAGCCCTGCACCGGTTGGGAGAGGGCCGGGGTGAGGGAAATGCACCGTTTCCCGCAAGCTGTGCGCCTGCGGTAGGTCAGGGACGCGGTGGAACGCCGTCCCTACCAGCATTGCACAGTCGCTCCGCCACCATCTCCCTCTCCCAATCCTTCATACCCCGCGCAGCCCTGCACCGGTTGGGAGGGTCGGGGGTGCACTGGTATTGAATTAGGGACGACGGAAGAGCAACCGGGCGCTCATACTCTTACTCTTACTCCTAATCCCAAAGACATCAGCCCCTTAGAGCAGGGAGGACGAGCAAGAGTATGAGCAAGATCCGGCGATGTGCTCAACTCATCGGCAGTGGAGAGGGGTGAGGGGCCATGAGGAATCACCACGTCACTTCATACTTCTTTCCCACTGCGCCAGCACAGACGCGATGAAACGCCCACCTTGCAACTCAGCCTCCTATTCATACCTCCTAATTCCTAATTCATACTTCACCCCGCCCAGGCGTCCACAACACCGCAGGTTTGCTGGGATCGACCCTACGCCCAACCCGCCGCGCCTTGAACGCCACAAATGGCGGCGCGTAATGACTGCGATGCCCAAAACTTCCGGGCATCGACCGCGCATCCTCATGCCGCGGCTCCATCAAATCCTCGATGATCTCCATGCGTGGGTGTTGTTCATCGCTGTCGCGAGGAATTGTCAGTCTCCCGCCACGTCGCGTGCTCCTGCATCCACAACAAGTCCTCGTTGCCCGGCATTGCAGCGTCATCGCGGGGCGCCGAGATCGTCCGCTCGTCCCGCCACCGCTTGTGCTCCACGTGGCCGTCCGCAAACACCAGAGTGGCCCCGTCCCCGTGCTCGATCCCCGGCTTGTCCCGCAGAATCCATCCACGTGGATTGTCCGCGTCAAACGCCCACTGCATCCCGAAGGACCCGTCATTGATCGTCG
>DATKEE010000010.1:0-4460 GCA_035544555.1 Candidatus Methylomirabilota bacterium | reverse complement strand
TGCCGAACCAGTGTTCCGCGCCCGGCGGGGCGAACTGCGCCGCGGAAAGGTCCGTGGCGGAGCGTCCGCCGAGGATCGGCCAGAGCAACACCAGAGTCAGGATGAGGGCCAGCAGGAACGCGCTTCCGAGGGCCATGCGATTGCTTCGAAACCGCCGCCAGGCGCGCTGGTTCGGGCTCAAGTGCCTGGGATCCGCACCGGCGTTGTCCGCCGCTGATGACACGGGATCGGAGGGTGATGAGGGAGTCGGTTCAATCATGGCGGACGCGCGGATCGAGCAGGCTGTAGGCGAGATCCACCAGCAGGTTGAGGAGGAGGAGGAGAAAGGCGTAAAGGATCACGAGACCCACGACCATCGTGTAATCGCGATTCAACGAGCTGTTGACCAGGAACACGCCGATGCCGGGGATCTGGAAGATGTTTTCGACGACGAACGACCCGGTCAACAGATCAGCGAGCAGGGGGCCGGAGTAGGACACCACGGGGAGGACGGCGAGTCGGAATCCGTGTTTGAGCAGCACCGCCGTCTCGCTCAAGCCCTTGGCGCGCGCGGTGGTGATGAACTCCGCGTCCAGCGTGCCCAGCATCCCCTCCCGCATCAGCCGGGCGATCCGTCCCGCGAAGTAGAGGCCCAGTGTCAGGGTTGGGAGCACCATGTGCAGGGGAGACTCCCACAGGCCGACCGGAAACCATTGAAGTTTGATGGCGAAGACGAGAATCAGCAGGGGACCGACCACCAGCGCGGGGACGCAGATCACCAGCAACGAAAGGAAACTGCCGATGCTGTCTCCCCATTCCCCCTTCCGGACCGCCGTATAAATCCCCAGTGGAATTCCCACCGCCAGCGCGAAGCAGAAGGAGAGCGCGCCCAGCGAAAGCGTTGTCGGAAGCCCCTGCGCGATGATGTCATTGACGGTGTGGTTGCGGTATTTCAACGAGGGCCCGAAATCACCCCGCAACAGTCCGCCGAGATAGCGGAAGTATTGGACGATCCAGGGATCGTCGAGGTGATATTTCTCCTGCAGAGCCCGCTCGACTTCCGGCGTGGTGGCGCGTTCGCGGTCGAACGGGCCTCCGGGCGCGACACGGACCAGCACAAAGGCCAGAAAGCTGATGATGAACATCAGCGGAACGAACCAAAGCAGGCGCTTCAGGAAATACATGGCGAGAACCGCGCCAGCTTGGACGGAGCGCTCGGGATCGTCAACGAAGGCGAATGGTCTTGCAAACACGCCGGGGAACGATAGAAGCAGCTTGGAATGGATGCGGGCGACCGTTGAAACCGGTCCGTTCCAAGGCACGATGCAGAACCATCGTCCCGGCACGGCGGTGAGCATTCGATCATCAGCGCGCGGGGACGCACAATCTCCAACCCCTCGCCACCCATCATGAAACTTCCCTCGGCCCCCGCACGGATGATCCTCCCCGCCCTGTTGATCGGTTGCCTGCTGGCGCCGCCGCTGAAAGCCGCCATCACCGGACAATGGGATTTTGAGAGCGGCGACCTCAGCGCGACCATCGGCCAGCCGATCCAGTATCGCGATCTCAACACCGAGTCCGGAACCCAGTTTGGCACGACGGGCCAGGGTGAATTCGCCTCCGTGCCCGACATTGACGGCGAGCCGGCGATGGTAATGCGGTTTCCGAAGACCGATCCCGAGTCCGGCGGTTACTTCGTTCCGAATGGAGCCGCGCCCAACGCGGAGGGCATCTTCGTCAATCGCTACACGATCATCATGGACGTACTGTTTCCCGCGGCGTCGTCCGACAGGAAGCGCGCGCTTGTCCAGACGGATTCGGGCGGGGATGCGGATTTTTTTGTGGATGCCGGGAACGGGTTGGGCGCGGCGGGGTTTGCCGGCTCGATTCAACCGGACACATGGCATCGGATCGCGCTGGCTGTGGATCAATCGGCGAACACGGTGGCGAAGTTCATCGACGGAGTGAAGGTAGGCGACGAGACGCTGAGCGGCGGACTCGACGGCCGCTGGGCATTGGAGGCGTTTTTCTGGCTGTTTCAGGACGATGATGGGGAGACAGAATCGGGATACCTGAACAGCCTGCAGTTCCGCGATGAAAAGCTTGATGATGGATTGATCGCCGCCCTGGGCGGGCCCGCGGCCGCCGGCATCCTGACCGGTCCGCCGCCGAATCCCTATGTCAGCCAGTTGCTGCCTTCGCCGGAATCATCGCGCATTCCGGGCCGTTCCACCGTCGGTCCCAGACCGCTGATCCAGGCGATCCTCATCGATGGCCAGAGCGCCCTTGTGACGGACTCGGTGGTGCTGGAGTTCGATGGTGCGGCCGTTGTTGCCTCGGTGAACAAGGTGGCCGGCACCACGACTGTCAGTTTCACACCACCGGATTACCTGGAACCGCTCTCGACCCACACGGTCCGCGTCTCTTTTGCCGATGACGGCGGCACACCGGGGAGCGCCCAATGGCAGTTTGTGGTGGGCGATTACATCGCGCTCGAGCCGGGTAGTGGCGCGCCCTTGGGGTCGGCCAACACGCCCGGGTTTCAGGTGCGGACCTTTCAAGCGCCGGACGACGCGGTGCTGCAGAATCCGAACAGCCTGCTGCGCGCGATCCGGCAGGTGAACGGCACGTTGCTCGATGCCTCCGGGATGCCGGTGCCCAACGTGGCGGTGCCCGGCCCAGACACTGGCGGCAGTTACGGCGTGGACGGGGTGATCAACTTCGAGGTGACGCCCGTGACCTGGGGCAACTTCCCCGGGGATCTCAATTTCCCGGGCATTCCCGGTTCCGAGGGATCGATCTCAAATTTCACGACCGAGGTCATTGCCTTCCTCGAACTGGAGGAGGGGGCGCATCGGATCGGAGTCAGTGTCAGCACGGACCGGGCGGACGCGAACGACGACGACGGATTCACGCTGTTTGCGGGGGCGAATCCGCGCAGCGCCCTGGCCCGGGTGATCGGCGTGTTCGCCAACAACGTGGCCGGCAATGAAGCGACCTTCAACAACAACGAGTTCAATTTCATCGCGCCCACCGAAGGGATCTATGGATTCCGTCTGGTGCATTACCAGACCGGGCGCGGGGCCAGTCTCGAATGGTATTCGGTCGATCCGCTCACCGGGGACAAGATCCTGGTCAATGATCCCGGGGACTCGCGCGCGATTGCGGCCTGGCGCGTGAGCACCGCGCCCGCGTCCAACACGCCCTATGTCGCGGAGGTCAGCCCGCGGCCCGACGTGCTGGGGGTGGATCCGGCCGAACCGATCCAGGTTCTCGTGCTGGATCTGCAGACCGCGCTGGATCCCGACACCATCGAGATGTGGTTCAACGGCGCCGAGGTCGCGGCGGACGTGGATAGTGATAATGGACGCACGACGATTGAATACGCGCCACCCGCACAGCGCATGGAGACGAACAACGTGATCCGCCTGGTCTATGCGGACACGACCGGCGCGTTGTTCACGAACGAATGGCAGTTCATCACGGTTGCCGGTTCGGGCGACCAGTTCACCGTGACGGGGCAATGGGATTTCGACGGGGCGGACCTTGTCGCGACGGTGGGGCAGGATCTGGAGTATTTTGACGGCGCCACGGGACAGACCAGCGCAAACACCGCGTTCGGCACGACGACGGCCTTCGGCATCCCGGACATCGCGGGCCAGCCCGCCAATGTGATGTCCGTGCCGGGGGATTTGAGCAACCAGATCGGATACATCATGCGGCACGGCATCGGGCCGAACGGGGGCGGCACACTCGTCAACCAATACACGCTGGTCATGGACGTTTACTGGGCAAACGCCGGCCCGGGGTTCGGGTCGCTCGTCAATTACGACACAAGCAACACGTCGGATGGCGACATCTTCTTCCGTGTGGGGGACGGCGGGTTTGGCCAGGGCCAGAACGGGTACGAGGGCAACACGGTCATGGAGGTCGGCCGCTGGCATCGCGTGGCCTTTGCGGTTGATCTGGGGGCAACGACCCCTGTGGTGACGAAGTTTCTGGACGGGAGAAAGCACTCGGACTGGACGCTGGGGCAGGGATTGGACGGCCGGCGCGCCATGCCGGAGTTCGCGGTGCTGTTCGGGGACAATGGCGACGAGCGCATCGCCTGTTACGTGAACAGCATCCAGGTCCGGACCGGCAAACTGCCGGATGGCGACATCGCCGCGCTGGGCGGGCCGTCGGCGGCCGGCATACCGCGAGTCATTCCTCCCAATCATGTGACCGGGCAATGGGACTTCAACGGCGGCAATCTGGCGGCCACGATTGGGCGCGATCTGGAATACTTCGATGGGGCGGCGGGACAAACCAGCGCGAACACGGAGTTTGGGACGACGACGGGTCTGGGGGTCGGTGACATTGCCGACGAACCCGCGAATGTGATGTTCGTTCCGGGCGATCTGAGCAACCAGATCGGATACATCATGCGACACGGCATCGCGCCGAACGGAGGAGGGACACTCGTGAATCAATACACGCTG
>DATKEE010000009.1:0-8061 GCA_035544555.1 Candidatus Methylomirabilota bacterium | reverse complement strand
GGGTTACCGCTTTCCCAGCAGGTGCTCGATCACCATCTGGTCGAGGTCCTGGTAGTTGCGGTCGGCGATGAGCTGGCGGGCCTTTGCGTCGTTGAACGAGCGCGCCTTGTCCACCAGGCGGAGAAACGTGCGGCGGCTGTTTTCCAGGTGCTTCGTCCAATGCTCCACCCGGGTCGTGCGAAAGGGATGGACGTCAAAGCAGACGTATTCGCCGTTCCTTCCATAGCCGTTTCGATCGAGGGCGCGGACCTGATCGAACGCGCGCCGGAGGTTGGCGCTTCCAAACGGTTTGGGTTTGGCCGAAAAGGGGTCAGTTCTTGGTATTGATCACTAGTGATCAATACCAAGAACTGACCCCTTTGGCCCCGTGGCTATTTGCGGGTGAAGGTGTGGGTGGCGTGGCCGAAGTAGGCCTCGGCGGCTTCCATCAGGGTCTCGGAGAGGGTGGGGTGGGGATGGACGCAGAGGGCGAGGTCCTCGACCGTGGCGCCCATTTCGACGGCGAGCACGCCTTCGGCGATGAGTTCGCCGGCGCCATGACCGGCAATACCGACGCCGAGGATGCGTTCGGTTTCCGGATCGACGATGAGTTTGGTGACGCCGTCCGTGCGGTCGAAGGTGAGGGCGCGACCGGAGGCGGCCCAGGGGAACTTCGAGACCTTGATCTCGCGGCCCTGTTCCCTGGCCTCTGCTTCGGTGAGGCCGCACCAGGCGACCTCGGGATCGGTGAAGACGACCGCTGGAATGACAACCTTTTCGAAGGTGCTCTCCTCGCCGCAGATGGTTTCGACCGCGATGCGCGCCTCCTTGGAGGCCTTGTGGGCAAGCATGACACCGCCGACGGCGTCACCAATGGCAAAGATGGCGTCGTCGTCAGTCTTCTGTTGTGGATTGACCTTGATGAAGCCCTTGTCGTCGCGGCTCACTTTGGTGCCTTCGAGTCCGAGATCATCGCAATTGGGGACCCGGCCGACGGCGACAAGGACGCCATCGTAGAGTTCCTCGGTTTTCCCACCGTCGGCATTCTCCATGTGTACCTGGATCTGTTTCCCCTTGGTGGCCATTTCGGTGACCTTCGTTTTGAGCCGGAGCTCCTTGAAGTTTTTCCGGGCGTAGGCGGCGACGGGGCGGACGAGATCCGGGTCGGCGCCGGTGAGGAGGGAGTCCAGCGCTTCGACGACGACGATCCGGCTGCCGAGGGTGGCATAGACGGTTCCGAGTTCGAGGCCGATGTAGCCGCCGCCGACAACGAGGAGGCTTTGGGGGATGTCCTCGATTTCGAGCGCTTCCCTCGAGGTCATGATGCGCGGATTGCCGAGGTCGAAGGCCTTGGGCATGGCGGATTTGGAACCGACGGCGATGATGGCGTGATCGTAATGGACGAACTGCTGGCCCTCGGTGGACTCGATGCGCAGAGCCTTGGATTCCTCGAAGTGGCCGCGGCCGTACATGACCTGGACGCCGCGGGCTTTGGCGAGTTGGGCGATGCCGTTGCCGAGTTTCTGGAGGATGGATTCCTTCCAGGTGCGGAGTTTGGCGAGATCGATTTGGGGGGATTCGAAGGTGATGCCGCGGTGGGCGGAATCCTTCGCCTCGCTGATGAGTTGGGTGGCGTGGAGGAGGGCTTTCGAGGGGATGCAGCCGCGGTTAAGGCAGACGCCGCCGAGGCGTTTCTCCTGTTCGACGAGGGTGACCTTTTTGCCGAGATCGGCCGCGTAGAAGGCGGCCGCGTAACCGCCGGGGCCGCCGCCCACCACCACGATTTCAGTTTTGATCGGTTCCATTTGATTTGACTGGCTGAGTTGAAAAGTGGTTTGTGCGAGGCGTCCATCGGGGACGCGAGTCATGGAATGGTGACGAGGGGGACGCCGTGCCCGGGTGGAGCGGTGGTTTCAAGGTGGTTGGAGCGGGTGCCTGTGTCTGTGCAACGATCCGGTGGATGTTTGGAACGGGGCGGGACGCCCCGTCCACTCGAAGCCGGGACGGCCGCGCTACGCGGGGAGTTTGACTTCATTTTCCGGGAAATTTTCCAGCGCGGCAACGAGGTCGGTGATGAATCGGGCGGCGGTGGCGCCGTCGATGACGCGGTGATCGTAGGACAGGCCGAGGGGAAGCATCATGCGTTGAACGATCTGTTGATCCTTCACGACGGCCTTCCAGGCGCCGCGGCCCAGGCCGAGGATGGCGACCTCGGGTTTGTTGACGATCGGGGTGAAATGCGCGCCCCCAATGCCGCCCTGGTTCGAGATGGTGAATGTCCCGCCCTTCATGTCGTCGGAGCTCAATTTCCGATCGCGCGCCTTTTCCGCCACGGCGACCACGTCCTTTGACAGTTCGAGCAGGCTTTTCTTGTCCACATCACGAATGACCGGGACGAGCAGTCCGGCGTCGGTGTCAACCGCCAGCCCGATGTGGTGGTACTCCTTGATGATGATTTCCCCGGCGGCTTCGTCGATGCTGGAGTTGAAGATGGGATGTTTTTTCAGGGCGGCAACGACCGCTTTCAGGGCAAAGGAGGTGAGGGTGAGCCGGGCGTTTTGTTTGTCGTAGTCGGCCGCGAATTTTTTGCGAAGGTCGAGCACGGCCGTGATGTCGGCTTCATCGAACTGGGTGACGTGGGGGATGGTGGTCCAGCTCTCGGACATGCGGCGGCTGATGACCTGGCGGAGTTGGGACATCGGTTTCTTGAGGATCCCGCCCCATTTCGAGAAATCGACGCTTTCAGCCGGGGGGGCCTTGGTGGAATCCCGGCCTCCTTTGGATTGGGTGGCGCGTTTCTGCAGCCCCTGGATGTAGGCCTTGAGATCGGCCATGACGATGCGGCCACCGCTTTCGCTGCCCCGGACGCGGCGCAGGTCGATGCCGAGTTGCAGGGCGATTTTACGGGTGGAAGGCGAGGCGGCGGGCTCGGGGCCTGATTGGGATTTCTCATCCCCGGATTCGGTTTCGGTCTCCGTCTCCGATTCCTGCTCCTCTTGATCTTCCTCCTGATCTTCATCCGGTTCCGGTTCCTTGGATTGGCGGGCCTTCGCGGACGGTTTCTTTTCCTCTTTTTCCTCCTTCGCGTCGCCGGATTTGTCCTTCCCGCCGTCGCCTTCAACCGAGATGAGTTTCTGGCCGACGCTGACCTTGTCACCGGATTTGACATGGACCTTGGAGACGCGGCCGGAGGCGGTGGAGGGAATGGAAGCGACGGCCTTTTCGTTTTCCAGTTCGAGAATCGGCTGGTCCTGCTTGATTTCGTCGCCTTCGTTGACCAACAGGTTGACGACGGTTCCGGAGTCGGCGCCTTCGCCGAGGTTGGGGAGTTTGACGTCCATGGGATGAAGCGGAGTTGACCCTGGGCTACAGGATTTGCGGGAAGGATTTCTCAGGATCGACGCCCAGATCCTGGATGGCCTTCGTGACGGTTTTCATGTCGATGTCACCGCGTTGGGCGAGGGCGTGGAGCGTGGCGATGACGGTGGATTCGGCGTCCACTTCAAAAAATCGGCGGAGGTTTTCCCGGGTGTCGCTGCGGCCGAATCCGTCGGTGCCGAGCGTGGTGAGTCCACCGGGGATCCAGGGGGCGATTTGTTCGGGGACCATTTTCATGTTGTCGGAGACGGCGATGAAGGGGCCCTTTTCCTTTTTGAGGAGGGTGTGAATGTAAGGGGCGCGGGGCTTGGATTCGGGGTGGAGGCGGTTCCAGCGTTCGGCGCGGAGGGCGTCGTGGCGGAGGAGTTTGTAATTGGTGGCGCTCCAGACATCGGCGGAGACGCCGTATTTTTCGGCGAGGATCTGCTGGGCCTGGAGGGCGGAATTGATGATGGGTCCACTACCAAGGATTTGCGCCTGATGTTTCAGCTTTCCGGGGCCGGCCTTGTATTTGTAGAGGCCCTTGAGCACGCCATCCTCGACGCCTTCCGGCATGGGGGGTTGTGGGTAGTTGTCGTTGTAGAGGCACAGGTAATAGAAGAGGTCCTCGTTTTTGCGGTACATCCGGCGCATGCCCTCGGTGATGATGATGGCGATTTCGTAGGCGAAGGCGGGGTCGTAAGTCAGGAGGGTGGGGATGGTGCTGGAGAGGAGGAGGCTGTGACCGTCCTGATGCTGGAGTCCTTCGCCGTTGAGGGAGGTGCGTCCGGCGGTGGCGCCGAGCAGGAAGCCGCGGGCCTTGATGTCGCCGGCGAGCCACATGAGGTCGCCGATGCGCTGGAAGCCAAACATCGAGTAATAGATGTAGAACGGAATCATGGGGATCCCGTGGGTGGCGTAGGCGGTGCCGGCGGCGATGAAGGAGGACATGGAACCCGCTTCGGTGATTCCTTCCTCGAGGATCTGGCCGTCCTTGGACTCGTGGTAATAGAGCAGGGATTTCTTATCGACGGGTTCGTAGAGCTGTCCCTTGTGGGCATAGATGCCGATTTCGCGGAAGAGGGCGTCCATGCCGAAGGTTCGCGCCTCGTCGGGAATGATGGGGACGATGCTTTTACCGACGGTTTTGTTGCGGAGGAGCGTGCTGAGGAGGCGCACGAAGGCCATGGTGGTGGAGGCCTCGTTGGAACCGGAGCCCTTGAGTTGTTCGCTGAAGGCGTCCAGGCCCGGCACGTTTAGCGGGGTGTCGCTGACGTGGCGCTGGGGGAGGTAGCCGCCGAGCTTCTGGCGTCGTTCGATGAGATACTGATGTTCCGGGCTGTCGAGAGGGGGGCGGTAGAAGGGGGTTTCGACGACGTCCTCGTCATTGATGGGGATGCCGAAGCGGGAGCGGAATTCGCGAAGTTCCTTTTCGTTCAGCTTTTTCTGTTGGTGGGTGATGTTGCGGCCCTCGCCGGCTTCGCCGAGGCCGTAGCCTTTGACTGTCTTGGCAAGGATGACGGTGGGGGAACCCTTGTGTTCCATGGCGGCCTTGTAGGCGGCATAGACCTTCCGGGTGTCATGGCCGCCGCGAAGGAGCTTGTGGATCTGGTCGTCGGTGAGGTGGTTGACGAGTTTGAGAAGCTTCGGGTATTTGCCGAAGAAATGTTTGCGCGTGTAGCTGCCGGGTTCGACGGAATATTTCTGGAAGTCGCCGTCCACGACCTCGTCGAATCGTTTCTGGAGGAGGCCTTCTGTGTCGGCTTCGAAGAGGGGGTCCCAATCGGAGCCCCAGATGACCTTGATGACATTCCAGCCGGCGCCGCGGAAGAGGGCTTCGAGTTCCTGGATGATTTTGCCGTTGCCGCGGACGGGACCGTCGAGGCGCTGGAGGTTGCAATTGATGACCCAGATGAGGTTGTCGAGATTCTCGCGCGAACCCAGCGTAAGGGAGCCGAGGCTTTCGGGTTCGTCGGATTCGCCGTCGCCGACCAAGCACCAGACTTTGGCTTCCTCGCCCTTGAGGAAGCCGCGGGCGCGAAGGTAGCGATTGAAGCGGGCCTGGTAGATGGACAGGATCGGGCCGAGCCCCATGGAGACGGTGGGGAACTGCCAGAAATCGGGCATCAGGTAGGGATGCGGATAGGAGGAGAGTCCGCCGCCTTCGGCCAGTTCCTGTCGGAAATGGTGGAGGTGGTGTTCATCGAAGCGGCGTTCGAGGAAGGCGCGCGCGTACATGCCGGGGGAGGCGTGACCCTGGAAATAGACGAGGTCGCCGGGGAAGTCGCCGTTGCGGCCGCGGAAGAAATGGTTGAAGCCGACCTCGTAGAGAGTGGCGCTGGAGGCGAAGGTGGAGATGTGTCCGCCGAGGCCGTTGTGTTTGCGGTTGGCGTTGACGACCATTGCCATGGCGTTCCAGCGGATATAGCTCTTGATGCGGACTTCGGTCTGCCAGTCGCCCGGGTATTCCGGTTGTGCCTCGACCGGGATGGTATTGACGTAGGGGGTGCTGACGAGCGGGGGGAAATCGATGCCGGATTGCCGGAGCCGGTCCATGAGGCGGTCCAGGAAGAAGGAGGCGCGCGCGGGATCGTGGTTGCGGAGGGCGTGTTCGAGGATGTGCTCGAGGGATTGAAACCATTGCCGGGTGTCGCTGCCGTCCCCATTGGAGGGGAGGGCGGCGGTCTTTTGGCTGCCGCCGCGGGCGGGGCTGCCGGCATGGGATGGAGTCTTTGATTTCACTTTCTTATCCGCGTCGCCATTCTGAAGCTTGTCGAACCGTCCGTTTACTAGCGCATGAGGGCGGCGGACAGGCAACCTTGAATTTTTGCGCCTCCGCCGGAAGCCCGCGGAAAATGACAGGACGCGGAGTTGGCCACAATGAAATATCTGGATCTGACACTGCCGACGGCCGAATTGAATCTGGCGTGCGATGAAGCGCTGATCGACTGGTGTGAGGCGGACGGGGACCTGGAGGTGCTGCGGATTTGGGAGCCCCGGCAGGCGTTCGTGGTGCTCGGTTACGCCAACCATGCCGCGGTGGAGGCGGATCTGGAAGAGTGTCGGACGCGAGGGATTCCGGTGCTGCGGCGCTGCACGGGCGGAGGAACTGTGTTGCAGGGAGAGGGTTGCGTGAATTTTACGCTGGTGTTGCGGATGGACTCGGTGGACGCGTTGAGGACCATACCCGGGACGAACCGGTACGTGTTGAATCGGAACAGAGGCGTGTTGAGCGATCTGCTGGGCGAGCCGGTCCGGGTGCGGGGTGGGGTCGATTTGACGGTGGGGGCGTTCAAATCCTCGGGGAACGCGCAGCGCCGCAAACGCACCCATCTGCTGTTTCACGGCACATTGCTGGTGGGGCTGGATCTCGACCTGTTGGACGCGGTGCTGCGGTTCCCATCGAAGCAACCGGAGTATCGCGCGGGGCGGTCGCACCGGGAATTTGTGCGCAATCTCCCGCTGGACGGGGCGGCGTTGAGGCGGGGGCTTCGGTTGGCGTGGAAGGCGGAGGAAACGTTGACGAAAGTTCCGATGGACCTTGTGGAACGGTTGGCGCGCGAGAAGTATTCGCGGCGGGAATGGAATCTGAAGTATTGAGAGGCATGAATCAACCTCACACGGGACTGGGGGTGGTTTGTGAAAGGGACTTGCAAGCCGATGCGGTCGCGGCAACCTTGCGGGCGCGCATGAATTCCATGGTTCCCATCCGGCCTGGCAAAAAGATTGGCCGCGCCTGGGCGCGGGTGACGTGGGTGACATTGGTGGTGTTGCTGGCGATTGGGACCCCGCTTGTGGAGGCAGCGGACGGGGATCAGGCGGACAAGACTGAGGGGGCCGCCTGGAAGGCGCTCTTTGACGGGAAGACGTTGCGGGGCTGGGAGGTGACCGGTTTTGCGGGACACGGCGACGTGGAGGTGGAATCGGAACAGTTGATCCTGGGGACGGGTGTGGCGCTGACGGGCGTGCGCTGGACGAACGCGTTTCCGCGTCAGAGTTATGAGATTGAGCTTGAGGCGCAACGAGTGGAGGGGAGCGACTTTTTCTGCGGGCTGACCTTTCCGGTGGGGGAGACGAACGTCACGTTCATCGCAGGCGGGTGGGGTGGAGGGTTGGTGGGGGTTTCCAGCATCAACGGCATGGACGCCTCGGAGAACGAGACGACGAAATACAAACAGTTCAAGGCCGGTCAATGGTATGCGATGCGGATCCGGGTGACGGAGGAGCGGATCGAGGCATGGGTTGACGGGCAGCGGTTGGTGGACGTGCCGATTCGCGAGCGACAACTTTCGATGCGCGCGGGCGAGATCGAGATGTCGGGACCGCTGGGAGTGGCGGCGTGGCAGACGACGGCGGCGCTGAGGAATATCCGGTATCGGGAATTGAGGGAGTAGGAGCGGGTCGGCGGGGATGGGGAAGGGCGGAACGTTCGCGTGATGGATTTTCCCTTGGCAAGGGATGTGTGGATGGGTTGGAATGCCGGGACTGGGGGCTCCCATAGCTCAAATGGATAGAGCAGCGGTTTCCTAAACCGTTGATCCAGGTTCAATTCCTGGTGGGAGCACCACCCAACCGCCATTCCCAGAGGGACTCGAGATCGAACTCATCCGCCTCCTGCGCCGGCGTCCGCTCGAACACTGGATTTCGTCGTGATACTTCCAGGGCGCGTTCGACTTCGGCCATACCCCGATCCCCGAAATACTCGATGAACGAGTCGCTGAAGTC
>DATKEE010000008.1:0-5327 GCA_035544555.1 Candidatus Methylomirabilota bacterium | reverse complement strand
AGCTGGCTCTGAATGGCGGCGACTTGCTCATGATTGAAGAAGGCGAGCGGGGCGGAATGGCTGGAGGCTTCCGGTGTGTCGAGCAGTCCGGCCATCCAGAAGCAGGAGTGACCCTGTTGTTCGAAGATGTGTGCCCACTTCCGGGCCTCGAGGGTGACGCCGTCCGTGCCCTGAAACCGGGTCGAGATGAATCCGATGCGGCGGGGCTTTTCGGTGATGAATGACGCATCCATGGAGGGCATGGTTTACGGCACGAACGGCCAGACAAACGGGATGACAATCGTCGCGATGAGCCAGTAGATCAAATTCAAAGGAATGCCGACCTTTAAAAAGTCGCGGAAGAGATACCCGCCGGCGCCATACACGAGGGTGTTGGTCTGGTAGCCGATGGGGGTGGCAAAACACGCGGAGGCGCCCACGGCAACAGCGATGATGAAGGGGCGGGCATCGACGTCGAGCGCGGCGGCGGTCTGGATGGCGATGGGTGTGAACAGAATGGCGACGGCGTTGTTCGAGATGAACTCGGTCAGCACGGAGGCGGCGAGGCAGAGGACGCCCAGGACCACCCAGGGGCCCCAGCCGCCGAGGCTGTGAAAGATGCCGCCGGCAATCCAATCCACGCCCCGGGTCTTTTCCAGGGCGAGCCCAATGGAGAGCATGCCGAGAATGAGGAAAATGATCTTCCAGTCGATGGCGCGGTAGGCCTCCTCGATCTTCAGGCAGCCGGTCAGGACCACGGTGACAGCCCCAATAACCGCGAGGGCGGAGATGGGAAGGACTCCGAATGTCGCGAGGAGCACGACAAAGAGAATGGCGCCCACCGCGATCCATTGGCGCCCGCGGGGTTCGGGGTGTGTTGGGGCGTCGGTGAGCAGCAGGAGATCGCTGCCGTCGCGGAGCCGGTCGAGGGTGGTTTCGGTGCCCTCGATGAGAAGGGTGTCGCCGTATTCCAGCTCCACATTCTCGAAGTTCTCGCGAAGGTTCACGCCGTGGCGGTGGACGGCGAGGATCAGGACACCAAACCGGCGGCGGAAATTGATGTCACGGATGGTCCGGCCGATCAGGTCGGATTTCGGGCCGATGACGCATTCGACGATGGCCGCCCTGAGGGCACCGACAAATTCGACGCCCAGTTCGGCGCGCGGCAGAATCTGGAGGCCTTCGAGACTGGTGATCTCCCGGACGGAAGACAGCACCGTGCTGAGGCGGACGCGGTCGCCGGCCTGGAGGACGACGTCATTGACGGGACCGCTGACGGATTCGCCTTCGCGGATGACCTCGAGGGCGCGGGAGTGGGGGGCATCCTTGAGCGGAGTGTCGGCGAGACGCCGGCCGACGAGCTGGGAGCGGGGGAGGATGACGACCTCGGTGAGGTATTGCTTGGATTCGGAATTCTGGAGGAGCGTGGCAAGCGTTTCCCGGGCGGGCAGGAGGCGGCGTCCGATGGTGAGGAGATAGAGGATGCCGGCGACGGCGAGGATGAGGCCGACCTTGCCGAGTTCGAACATCGACAGGGGTTCCTGGCCATGCTGCTCGGCGGTGGAACTGACGATCAGGTTGGTGGAGGTGCCGATGAGCGTGCAGGTGCCGCCGAAGATGGAGGCGAACGAGAGCGGGATCAGGAGCTTGGACGGCTTGATGTTCCGGCGCGCGGCCAGGGAGATCATGATGGGCATGAACACGACCACCACGGGCGTGTTATTGATGAAGGCGGACAGCAGGGCGACCACCGGAAGCATCACCAGCAGGACGGACCAGTCGGAGTGCCCGAGCCAGCGGTTGAACGCATGACCGAGGGTGCCGATCACGCCGGTCCGTTCCAGGGCGGCGCTCAGGACAAACATGGCGGACACGGTGACCACCGCCTCGTTGCTGAACACCTGGAAGGCCTCCTCGGGAACCAGCACCCCGGTGGCGAGCAGGACACAAAACGCGGCCATGGCGACGACGTCCGCGGACACCTTTTCCCACACCATCGCGACGAACGTGGCGAGCAACAGCAGGAGTACGATTCCGATTTCGAGCGTCATCAGGCTTCTATGGCGCGCGGATACTGCCCGGAACGCAATCGCAGGTCACGTACGGAAAAGGGGATCGTTCAGCGTTTTCGCGCGAGGCGTTTGGATGGCTTGCGGCGGCCGTGAGGGTAACGGACGGAAGAAGTTGAGGCGGTGTTCGAGGAGTCGCCCGTGCCGCGCTTGAGTTCGTTGATCTGGTCGCGAAGCAGCGCCGCCTTTTCGAACTCGAGGTGGTCGGCGGCGGCGATCATTTCCTGTTCGAGTTCGAGAAGCGTCTGGCCGACGTCGAAATCGCCGCCGGTTTCCCTGAGCAGGGCGGCGGCGTGGTTGTGATTGGCCTTATAGACAGCGAGGCTGTTCTCGACGGCGCGACTGACACTGCGCGGTGTGATGTTGTGCTCCTTGTTATGGGCGAGTTGCTTCTGCCTCCGATATTCGGAGACGGCCAGGAATTTCTGGATGCTCCGGGTGCGGGTGTCGGCGTAAAGGATGACCTCGCCGTTCAGGTGACGGGCGGCGCGGCCGGCGGTCTGAATCAGACTGGTGGCGCTGCGAAGATAGCCTTCCTTGTCGGCGTCGAGGATGGCGACCAGCGAGACCTCCGGAAGATCGAGGCCTTCCCGCAGAAGGTTGATCCCCACCAGAACGTCGAATTCGCCCTTGCGAAGCGAGCGGAGGATTTCAACGCGTTCGATGGCGTCAATTTCACTGTGGAGATAGCGGACGTTGACGCCGACGTCGCGCAGGTAATCGGTGAGTTCCTCAGCGGTGCGTTTGGTCAGCGTGGTGACGAGCACCCGCTCCTTCAGGTCCACGCGTTTGCGCGCCTCCTCAATCAAATCGTCGATCTGTCCCTTGAGCGGTTTGACGGTGATCCTGGGATCGACGAGGCCGGTGGGGCGGACGATCTGCTCGACGACGCGGTCCTTCGACCATTGAATTTCGCGTTCGGCGGGGGTGGCACTGACATAGAGGGTCTGGCCCTGCATGGACTGGAATTCCTCGAAACTGAGGGGGCGATTGTCCAGGGCGCTGGGGAGGCGGAATCCATGTTCGACGAGAACGGTCTTGCGGGAGCGGTCCCCGGCATACATGCCGCCGATCTGGGGGAGGGTGGCGTGCGACTCGTCGATGACCATGAGAAAATCCGCGGGGAAGAAATCGAGCAGCGTATGGGGCCGCGATCCGGGTGGGCGGCCGCTGATGTGGCGGGAGTAGTTCTCGATCCCGGAGCAGAAGCCCATTTCCTCCATCATTTCGAGATCGTACTCGGTGCGCATCTTGACGCGCTGCGCCTCGAGGAGTTTCCCATGCTTTTCAAACCAGGCGACGCGATCCCCCAGTTCCTCGCGGATGGAGAGGATGGCGCGCTTCATCTTGTCGCCGGGTGTCACGAATTGTTTGCCGGGATAGAGCGTGACGTATTCGAGGGGCTCGAATGTCTCGCCCGTCAGCACCACGAACCGGCTGAGCCGGTCGATCTGATCTCCAAAGAACTCGATTCGGATGCCGTCCTCGGTGTGGGCGGGGCAGACTTCCACCGTGTCGCCCCGGACGCGAAACCGCCCGCGCGTGAAATCGATGTCGTTGCGGTCGTATTGGAGATCCACCAGACGCGAGAGAAGCTGTTCGCGGGTGAGTTCCTGGCCGGTGCGGAGGTTGATGAGCATCGCCTCGTAATCCTCCCGGCTGCCGATGCCGTAGATGCAGGAGACGCTGGCGACGACAATGACGTCGCGCCGGGCGAAGAGCGAACTCATGGTGGAGAGGCGCAGGCGTTCGATCTCCTCGTTGATGCTTGAATCCTTCTCGATGAAGGTGTCGGTGCGCGGAATGTAGGCCTCGGGCTGGTAGTAATCGAAGTAGCTGACGAAGTATTCGACTGCGTTTCCGGGGAAGAAGCTTTTGAACTCGGCGTAGAGCTGGGCGGCGAGGGTTTTGTTGTGGGAGATGACAAGGGTGGGACGGTTGACGTTCCGGATGACATTCGCAATGGTGAAGGTCTTGCCGGAGCCGGTCACCCCCAGGAGAGTCTGGTGTTTCGCTTCGGATAGCAGTCCCTCGGTCAGCCGGTCGATGGCGGCGGGTTGATCGCCGGCGGGTTGGTAACTGGACTCGAGTTCGAACATCGGAAGGCGAAAGTACGGGCGCCGGGAGTCGGTGGCAAGGGATGGGTTCAAGGCCTCATCACGGATGAAAGCGGTGTGGGCCGTGATGAGGACCGGCACCGGCACGGAGTTTGACTCTGCGCGATGCGGCGGGTTCACTGGCTGGCAATCCGTTGACCGATGATTGATTGCCCTGTCTGCCACCAGCAATTGGACCGGAGGAAGAGCGCCGCCGGATTTTACTGGCTTTGCAGGCAATGCCGCGGCAGGGCGGTCACGGTGCCGGTGCTGCGCCAGACCGCGGGACCCGTGTTCGCCGCCCATTTGTGGTCGCTGGTCCGCGGTCATCCGAATACAACGTCCCGATGCTGTCCATCCTGTCGCAAACCGATGGTCGAGATTTACCCGGCCGTGGGCAATGTGTGTCTGACGGTGGATGTCTGTCCGAGGTGCCAGTTGGTGTGGTTTGATCCACACGAATTCCAGGCGATTCCGAAAACGCGACCGGTTTCCGACAGCGTGCAGCCGCGCGAGCTGCCGCCGGCGGCTCGGGAAGCTCTCGCGATGTGGGAGGTGGAACGGATCGGCGAGCGTGCGAAGTCTGAGACGGATCTGGAGATGGATTGGCGGATGATCCCGGGATTGCTGGGTTTGCCGGTCGAGACGGAGGACGCCGGGAAGCGGACGGTCCCGTGGCTGACATGGGGGCTGTGTTCGGTGATTTTGTTTTTCAGCCTGATGATCCTGTATGCCTTCCCGGAGGGAATGGATGCACTGGCCCTGGTGCCGGCCGAGCCGTTTCGAATGGGCGGCTTGACGTTCGCGACGTCCTTTCTGCTCCACGCAGGTCTGTTGCACTTGTTTGGAAACCTCTATTTCCTGTTCGTCTTTGGCGACAACGTGGAGGACACGCTGGGTCCCACGCGGTTTGCGATGCTGCTGGTGCTCGCTTCGCTCGCGGGGGATGTCACGCATATCTTCGCGGACCCGCGGTCGGAGGTGCCGCTGGTCGGGGCGAGTGGCGGGATCTCGGGGGTGATCGCGTTCTACGCGTTGCGGTTTCCGCACGCGAGGCTGGGGTTTTTATTCCGCATCGGGTTTCACTACTTCCGCTGGGTGAATCTGCCGGCATGGGGCGCGTTTCTGCTCTGGTGCGGTCTTCAGGTTTATGGCGCCTACGAGCAGATTCTGGGTTTCTCGA
>DATKEE010000007.1:0-2633 GCA_035544555.1 Candidatus Methylomirabilota bacterium | reverse complement strand
GCCATGAACGCCCTGCTCATGGACAATCTTCAAGGCGTGCGACAAATCAAGGCCTTCGGGCGCGAGGGACACGAGGACGACCGCTTCGCGGATCGCGCCGATGCCCTCCGCCACGGATCGCTCAAAGTGATGCGCGCCTGGGCGCGCTACTCGCCCGCCATGAGCTTCATCGCCGCCGTCGGTTTCGCCCTCGTCGTGTGGGTCGGTGGAAGCCAGGTGATGGCCGGCACGCTGACCTTCGGTGAACTCGTCGCGTTCAAGCTCTACCTGGTCCTGTTCTATGAGCCGATCAGCCGGTTGCACGGATTGAACCAGATGCTCCAGGCCGCGCGCGCCGGCGGCGAACGCGTCTTCGACATTCTCGATCACGACACCGAACGCCAGGGCTCCGACCGGCAGGAAACCCTGCGTGAGCCGGTGCGGGGTGAAGTGCTTTATGATCGCGTGAATTTCAGCTACGGACCCGGACTGCCCGTCCTTCATGACATCTCCATCCATGCCGCGCCCGGTCGCATAACCGCCCTGGTCGGCCCCACGGGCGCGGGCAAGTCCACCCTGGTCAACCTCCTGCCCGCCTTCTACGAACCCACCGGCGGACGCATCACCATCGACGGCCAGGACATCCGCCACATCTCCCTCCACTCGTTGCGCGATCACATCAGCATCGTCAGCCAGGAGCCGTTCCTCTTCAACGGCAGCCTCCGGGAAAACATTCTCTACGGACGCCTCGACGCCACGGACGATGAAATGACCGCCGCCGCGCGCGCCGCCAATTGCCATGATTTCATCGAACGCCTCCCCGAAGGCTACGACACCCGCGTCGGCGAGCGTGGCGTCAAATTGAGCGTCGGCGAAAAGCAGCGCGTGAGCATCGCCCGCGCGCTCCTCAAAAACGCGCCGATCCTGATTCTGGACGAGGCCACCGCCAGCGTGGACACGGCCACGGAGAAACTCATCCAGGAGGCGCTCGCCCGGCTCATGGCCAATCGAACCAGCTTTGTCATCGCCCACCGCCTCAGCACCATCCGCAACGCCGACCAGATTCTCGTCCTCCGGCACGGTCGCATCGTCGAACGCGGCACCCATGAGGAATTGCTGGCCGGCGAAGGCCTCTACGCCCGCCTCGCCCGCATCCAGAACACCACCTTCATCGAGGAAGGCTTCGAGAAACTCTCCTCCGTCCCGTGACGCCACACCGCCATGCACGAACTTGGAAAATTCCTCGTTATCACCGGCCTTCTGCTCGTCGTCGTGGGCGGCTTGCTCTGGCTCGGATTCGGACGGGGCTGGCTGGGTCGGCTGCCCGGGGACATCCATGACACCCGCGGAAATTTCACCCTCCATTTTCCGCTGGTCACCTGCCTTCTCATCAGCCTGGTGCTGACGTTTCTCCTCTGGTTGTTTCGCCGGTGACGCGCTCCTGGGCTCCGGAGGCGGCCGGCAGGATCAAGGTGAAGGTGCTGCCCTTGCCGGTCTCGGAGACCACCATCAGTCCGAAACCCAGATTCGCCGCGAGTTCATACACCATCGACAGACCCAGTCCGGTGCCCCGGCGGCTCGACAGGGCCTTCGTTGTGAAAAACGGCTCGAATATCCGCGTCAAAATCTCCGGGGTAATCCCGCAGCCGTGATCGACGACCGAGAGGAAGACATATTCCTCCGCCGCGGCCGGCGGCAGCACGACGCGCCCGGGAACCTTCTTCATTCGACCGATGCGCAGGACCACCTCCCCCCGATGATCCATCGCGTCGGCCGCGTTGAAGATCAGGTTCAGCAACATCTGCTGGATGTGATCCTTCACGCCCATCACGGCGGGCAGTCCCGGTTCCGCCTCCACTTTCAAGTCCATGCCGCGCGTGAAGCGGTCTCCGAGCAGCCCGACGGTTTCCGCGACGATCTCCTCCACCTGGCAGGGAGCGGCCTTGTGGTCGGAGTTCCGGCTGAAACCCAGCATCGTCTTCACGATGGCGGCGCCCTGGTCCACGACGGTTTTGATCCGGTTGACGCGCGTGTGCACCTTGTCGGTGTCCCGGGGGTGCGCCTCGATGATTTGCGCGGAGCCCTTGATGATCGAGAGGATGTTGTTGAAGTCATGCGCGATGCCCGCCGCCAGCGTGCCCAGCGCGTTCATTTTCTGGCTGTGCAACAGCACCTCGTTCGCCTGCTCCAACTGGCGCGTCCGCAGAGCCACAATCCGCTCCACCTCGGCGTAACTCCGCCCCAGGCGCCGGTGCCGGTTGAACGCCAACCCCGCGAAAAACACCACCACCACCAGCGCCATCAATGAGATCACCACCAGCCGCGTCTCCTGATACCACGGCACCAGCACGGAAAACTCGAACACCCCCGGCTCCGGATCCACGTTCAGATTCCGATCCATCGTCCGGACCTCCAGCCGATGCGATCCCGGCCGCAGATCCCTCAGCGTAATCACCGCGCTGCCCAGAAACGGTGACCACTCCCGGTCCCCCACCCGATAGGAATACAACAGCCGCTCCGCAGGCGTGTAGCGCCACTTGTCGCGCCCGTTCAGAAAAAACACCATCGGCCGGTCCACCATCGACTCGGCCGGGTTCTGCGACTCCTCAATCAAGGTCCGCGGCGGATCCGGATCCGCCTCCGGATGATGCAAT
>DATKEE010000006.1:0-6164 GCA_035544555.1 Candidatus Methylomirabilota bacterium | reverse complement strand
GCCGGTCACCCCGACTGGTGCTTCCTCCGTCTCGAAGGGACAGCGAATACTGAGATCGGATGCAAGAGCGAAAAGACCGATATCCAAAAAGCTGAAGAGTACCTTCACGGCCACAACCTCGACGAAGCGGCGGTTTGCATTCGCAAAGCCTGCGAAGACACTGCGAAGCGCTTCATTGAGCGCAATGAGGCCATCCCGACCAAGGAATTCGTAACACTGGCGGAGGCACTCAGAGCAGCACGCAACAAGATTCATGCGGAGCTGCCGGTTCGGCTCTACGAGAAGGTCCTGCGCAACACACCCGATGCCCACCGAGACATGCTCGTTGCATCCAACGACGATGATTTGGAGAATAACGCGGCGCTCGACAAACCGACCAAGGGAAGGCTTAAAACCAATCGTGAACGCCTCCGGCGTCTGGTCAAAACCGAACACGTCGAGCGCATGCGCCAAATCAAGCTCATCGACGACATCCTCGCCTGCACCGAGCGCGTCCTGAACCCCGCCGCCCACTCCGATAATCCGCCGCTCTACGAAAAGGAAGTCCAGGATGCCTTGAAACTAATCAAGCAACTCGAAACCACGCTCAGGTCATGAGTATCCCTATCATGCAAACCATGCGAAACCGGCTGATGCTGGTGTATTGGGAGCGGCTGGTGAACGGGCTGGTGTATGAGCTGTGTTTCCCGGACGAGCTGCACGCCGCCGGCCTGCGCCTCTTCGACCCCGTCGCCCAAGCACAAATGCCGGTCCTGGCCTCCCTGCCCGAGGCCGACCGCCTCCCGCGCCTGCGCCAGAAGTTCGCGGAACTCCATCCCGTAAAGCGGGACGCCCACCCCCTCCGCATCGCCCTCGACAAGCTCCAAACCCTCGACACCGTCCGCATCATCGAAAGTAAGGCATGAAACAATCGGATGGACGGTGTTTGTCCCACCCGACGTGAAAGGATGGGGTCATGAGCGAAAAATCGAAAATCGAATGGACGGACTCGACGTGGAACCCGGTGCGGGGATGCACCAAGGTGAGTCCGGGCTGCAAACATTGCTATGCTGAGACCTTTGCCGAGCGATTCCGCGGTGTGAAGGGGCATCCGTTCGAGTTCGGATTCGACTTGCGTTTAGTGCACGAGAAGCTGGGCGACCCGATCCGGTGGAGCGTTCCTCGTCGAATCTTCGTGAACTCGATGAGCGACCTGTTTCACGAGCAGGTTCCTGATAGTTACATTGAGACGGTGTGCCGGGTGATGCTGGCGGCCAATTGGCATACGTACCAGATCCTGACCAAGCGGGCGGAGCGTATGGGCCTGCTCCTGCGAACGAAGCTGCGCACGGCGGCGCGGGCTTCGCACATCTGGTGGGGAGTCAGCGTCGAGAACCGCCAGCATGGGCTGCCCCGCATTGATCTTCTTCGCCGTGCCCGGCCGGAGGTCGCCTTTCTCTCTATCGAACCGTTGCTGGAGGACTTGGGACCGATGGACCTGCCCGGAATTCATTGGGTCATTGTGGGTGGCGAAAGCGGCCCCGGAGCCAGACCAATCGAGGCTTCGTGGGTGCGCCGCATCCGTGCCCAATGCCGCGCGGCCAAGGTTCCTTTCTTCTTCAAGCAATGGGGTGGCGTGCGCAAGGCGGAGAATGGACGGACCCTCGACGGGCGCACTTATGACGAGTTTCCGGTCGTGCCCACAAACCCGGTCGCCGGTCCTGTCGGTCGTGCCAGTTTGCTGCATCAACTTGTGCCCGCTTGATTGTCATGCCTGTCGAGGAAACCGATCCCTACTTCGAGCGCGAGCAGACGCGGATCAAGCATCTAGTGGTCGAAAAATACCTGGAGCGGTTTGCCCGGATCGTTGGTCAATGGGCCGGGGGCATCCTCTATATTGACGGCTTTTCCGGGCCCTGGAACACGGTTTCAGACGATTTCAAAGATTCATCGTTCGCCATTGCCCTTCGGGAATTGCGCGCAGCGCGGGACACGGTTCGCGAGAAGCATCGGAAGGAACTGTTGATTCAGTGCGTCTTCCTGGAGAAGGATCCGGTCGCATTTGAAAGGTTGCGCGATTACGCGGCCCAGCAAACTGATGCTGACGTCACAGCGCTGAACCTCCCGTTCGAGGAAGCCACGGAGCGCTGATCCAAATCGCCCATGAAAGACGTCCAGTACGGCATGAACGCCAAGAACAAACAATGTCGCAGCCGAACCCATCCCTGCCTATTGTGAGCAAAGCATGAGCGACGCCTTTCCCTTCCAAATCCCGGAACGTCTGCCCATCCGCATCGAGCCGTGCCCGATTGTGGAGGCGATTTTTGAGGCGCGCTTTGTCGGCCTTGAGCCTTGGGCCACGATGCCCGGTTTGCTCTTTGCACAGATTCGGGAGAAGTATCCCGAACAGAAGACGCTGCCGGTGGCCCAGGTGCCGGAAGAACTCAGGCGGCAAGACCCGGCCTTGATTCATCTGCCGCTGATTCAATTCCTGAGCGGGAGGTTTTTGATTCAGTTGGGCCCGCGAGTGGTCAGTCTCGTGACGAAGCCCAACACGTATCCGGGATGGAAGGTGATCGAACAGGAACTGGGCTGGCTCTTGGAGCGGCTGCGAACCGCCGGGTTCATCGGCGAGACGGAGCGATTGAGCGCCCGCTATATTGATTTCTTCGACGGCGACGTATTCAAGGCACTCCGGCTCGGACTTCAGGTCAACGGCCAGCCGTTGAAGGGATTGCAGACCGACTTGACCACGGTGCTCCGACGTGGCGCGCTGACGATCCGATTGAACGTCACCAACGGCGCGATTGTCGCAACCAAGGATGGGCCAAAGCCCGGGAGTGTATTGGACATGGATGCCTGGTATGGGCCGATGGAAGCGGACTTGTTTGGGAACGGGTTAGCGCGTTTCGGCGAGGCGCACCAAGTCATAAAGGACCTGTTCTTCGGCTTGCTGACACCCGAAAACCTCGCTAGCTTGAACCCTGTTTACGAATGACTGCGCTGTTCTACCAAAGCCTGCCAGCGAGTTTCTCGCTCGTGGAAGCGCTCCGGGAACCCGCGGCGGTTGCTGCCGTGCGCCGCACTGCGCCAGACGAACTGGCGCGCGAGGAACTCCTGCTCCGCAAGCTTGGCCCAAGGGGCTGGGGTCGCGTACATCACTTCCGCAACTACTACGCGTCCGACTGGGGTGAAAACGGACGCGTTCTTTCGCCCAAAGCGCTTGATGCGTTTTTCCGGTTCGTCGAGGAGGCGCAATTCCCGGCCGGCGGTCCGAGCGTGTTTCTGACGGACCGTGGCGGCATCGAGCTTTGCTGGGAGGATCGCGAGGGCAGGCCGGTTCAAATCGAGTTCACCGGAACGGGCGCGGAATTCTATCAGGCGGCGACCGAGGAGGAAGGCGTGGTGGCCTTTGACAGCCTGGCGCAGCTGGCCCGGCGACTGTCAGCATAACCATGCCTCTGCCGCCAGGCGAAGAAATCGTCCGCGCCGTCCATACTGACAAGTGGGACGGCGAACGTCTTTCACCCAGCCTCTTCGTGGGGGAGAATATTTCAGTGAGCCGCCTGGCGATCATCCCGCTGGCAGACCATTGGGATTTGTTCCGGCAGCATGTTCAACAGCCGCCGGAGCGATTGTTGGAGTTGATCGCCCAAATCAACGTGGGCCGTTTGCAAGCCATAGGGAGAGATCGTAATCCCTCCGTGGAATTGACCGTCGAACAAAAGCCCGAGGAGTGGAATCCGGCGCATGCGGAGATTCCCCAGCGCATAACCCGCGGTCTGGCGAACAAGATCCTCCCGGAACTGACACTCCATGGCCCGCCTGGCCCTCCTGCGATGAAGTGAGGAGATTCAACGCGGAGGAAGGGCAATGGGGTCGCATCTAAATATTTGACATTTGAGGCGGCGGAGTGGGAGTGGGACGGATTTGGCTTTGACGAGGCATGAGGCGGGCGGGTTGGCGGGTCGCTGGTCCGGGATTCGAAAACGGTAAAGGGCCTGGCGCCCATAGCCGCACTCTCCAAACGCTTTTATATGCGACCCCACTGGAGCCCGCGGCAGGCCGCCCTACCGAGGGGGGATTGGGCTCTTATTCGCGTGAATCGGCGTTCATTCGCGGTTCTCAAACTGGATGGTAAGGAGGAATGCTCACAGCAAGGAAAGGAAGGGGACGAAGGGGGGCTGTGGAGAGTGATGAGTGATGGGTGGCTGTGTTGGGGAGTCGCGCGGGCAGGCTGGCCGCGCTCCAATGGAGCGGGGTTGGGTGCCGTGATTTTTCCCGTATTCCGCGCGCCCTCGGCAGGTGGATCACGCAACGATGGCGGAAGAGTGTCGTCCCCGCTGGTAAAAAGGGACGAGGAAACCTACCCGGACTGTCAATTGGCGGGACCCCTTTGGAGGCCGAACGCCCGGTCCGGCAGTCGAAAGCGGTAGAGGACTTCGCCCACAACCGCACTCCAAAACGCTGGCGCGCGATTCGGGAAGCCCGACGCGAAGTCGGCGACGTTTTGGAGTGCGGCGATGGAGCGCAAGCGGATTCGCCGCTTTCGAGCGGGTGGGGAGATGGTGGGTGGGATGAACGTCCGTCCGGCAGTCGAAAGCGGTAGAGGGCTTCGCCCACAACCGCACTCCAGGACGCTGGCGCGCGAATCCGGGGGGCCGTGGGGAATTGGCGGGAGTGTTGTGCGGACGGCTGTTGCACTGGTCGTCTCCATCAGACCGGCTGCGGCAGTTTCCATCGCACGGCCGATTCCCGGCTGCCCGGGCGCTCTGCTCAGGCTACACGCGCTGCGGGTGGTGCTTGTCTCCGCTTTCGGTCCGCCCGGGTGCAGATACGACGCACACACCCGCGCCCCACTTCAACGCGATGACGCTCATGACCGCACTTCGAGACGCCCACACAAGGAGCCGACCCAGAGTCTGGCGGAATCCGATCCGCGATGACTTCCCGATCAGCCCCTGAGGGGTTCCAGGTATTCGCGATTCTTGTTGATGCCGGGCATCGGCACCGGGTAACGGCCGTTTGCGTCCGGTCGGATCGGCGCGGGCGAATCAAGGGTCAGATCCTCCAGGCCCGGCGCGAGTTCGTGATCGTGGTTGAGAATCTGGTCGTAAGTGATGATCTGGCCGGTGTGGGCGGCCATGCGTCCCATCGAGGTGACCAGGCTGGCTTCGGCCCCGCGCTTGGCCTCGTTGTAGGGCTTGTTGTTGCGGATGGCGTCGGTCAGGTCATCCCATTCCAATTGATAGGGATTCTTCTCGGGTTGCGGGAACTGCCAGATCATGTTCGCCCGTTCCTTGTTGTGGCCTTTGAACGTCCGGCAACGGCCCGGAGAATGGCCGGAGTCGGAGATGATGCCGAGTCCCTTGGCGCCGTGGGCGTAGCTGGAGAATTCGTCGTGACAGCCGACCATGGTGCGGCCGTTGAAGAAGAACTTCGTGCCGTCGGCGAAGGTGTATTCGACCGAGTAGTTGTCGAAGTTCTGGTCCACGTAGGGTTCGCCATTCTCGTCCTCCTTGTAATGACGCCCGCCAAGGGCGTGGGCCTGAACGGGCCATTCGCCCTTCATCCAGCAGCACTCATCTACCTGATGAATGTAGAAGTCGCTGTAGAGCCCGCCGCTCGCCCAGATGAAACTGTGGAAGCGCCGGATTTGATACATGAGATCGCTCAAGGGACCGGGATTGCGGACGGCGAACGCGGAGCCGACGGGGCCGTGCATGCGATAGGCGCGCAGGGTTACGAGGTCGCCGATCTCGCCGTCCTGGATGCGTTCGATCAAGGCCTGGCGCGCGCGGCAATGGCGGACCATCAACCCAACGCCGACCTTGAGGTTCTTTCTGTCGGCCTCGGCGGCGAGCTCGATCACTCGACGCGTGGTCGGTCCGTCCACGGTCACGGGCTTTTCCATGAACACATTCAGCCCCTTCTCGATGGCGTACTTGAAGTGAACCCAGCGGAAGGCGGGCGGCGTGGCGAAGATGGCAACATCCCCGGGGTTCAGGACGTCCATGGCCTTTTGATAGGCGTCGAAGCCAAGGAATTTGCGGTCCTCCGGCACATCGACCTGGCTGCTGAACCGCCGTTGCAGGCCGCGGTGGCTGCGTTCGAGTTTGTCCTCAAAGACGTCGGCCATGGCGACCAGTTTGGTGGGGCCGGTCTGGACGGACATGGCGTCGGAG
>DATKEE010000005.1:0-4239 GCA_035544555.1 Candidatus Methylomirabilota bacterium | reverse complement strand
GTTCCGTCTTCCATCCTTCTCCATGTTTTGCCGACACCGAAATCGCTCACCGCCGCCGCATGGAACACCGCGCCGACCTTCGAATCCGCCAGCGCCTCGAGTTGGGAGCCCAGGTCCGCGGCGCTGGTGAACTCGCGCATTTCAACCCCGCGGGGACGCTCGCGGTGAATGGATGCCTGCCCGCGCAACAGGGTGACCGGATGGCCGGCGAGGATCAGATACGCGGCCAGTTCATTGCCCGACCGGCCGGTGGAAAAATTCGTCAGTCGGCGCACCTCGTCCAACGATTCATACGCGGGTCCAGCCGTCACAACGCAGTGCATGCGTTGCAGAATACCAGACCGTGGCGGTCCGCACAGAAATTTGACCCGCATTCTCGCTTCCCTGTGATCGCTCCGGCATGGCAGGGTGAGGCCGTGAGCAGAATCATCGGCATCGATCTCGGAACGACGAATTCGCTGGTGGCGGCGGTGGATTCCGGGATTCCATTCGTGATCGCCGATGCCGATGGCAACCGGCTCACTCCGTCGGTGGTTCATTACCCCGGGCCGGAGGCTCCCCCGGTTGTCGGGCTGCCCGCCCGGCGGATGCGCGCGCTGTGTCCGGCTGAAACGATTCACAGCATCAAACGCTTCATGGGCCGGCGCGGTTCCGACCTGAAGGAGGAGGCATTGCGCACGGTGTACGCGGTTGGCGGGGGGGCAAACGCTGCGGTCACCGTCCGGGTTCATGACCGCGAGATCACGCCCGAGGCGGTTTCCGCGGAGATCCTGTCCAAGTTGAAGCGTGACGCGGAAGCGGCGCTCGGGGAATCCATCAGCCGCGCCGTCATTACCGTCCCCGCCTATTTCAACGACGCCCAGCGCAACGCCACCAAGCGCGCGGGTGAACTCGCGGGTTTCAGTGTCGAACGGATGGTGAATGAACCCACGGCCGCCGCGCTTGCCTACGGACTCGACCGCTTGCGGGAACACTCGCGGATCGCCGTTTACGATCTGGGAGGCGGCACGTTCGATCTGACGATTCTCGAACTGCGCGACGGAGTCTTTCAGGTCCTCGCCACCCATGGCAACACGCGCCTCGGCGGTGACGACCTCGACGCGCGATTGGTGGCCTTTCTGATCGAGGAAATCCGGACCGCGGGAGGCCCGGACGTTGGGGCGGACCCCGCCTGCCTCACCCGCGTCAGCGAAGCCGCCGAGCAGGCCAAGGTTCGCCTGTCCGGCGAGACGGAGACGGAGATTGCGTTGCCGTTTCTGACCCCGGATTTCAGTTTCAGCCGCACGCTGAGCCGCGAGAGACTCGAGGGACTCACCCGCGAGGTCATCGATCGCACCCGGGAACACTGCCTGCGCGCCATGGCTGACGCGAAGGTTGAACCGGGCGATCTCGATCAGGTCATCCTGGTGGGAGGCCAGACCCGCATGCCTTTGGTGCGCCGCACGGTCGCGTCCGTCTTTCAATGCGCCGATTTCGAGGAGGAACGCGGGAATCTGCGGCTGGGCGATTCCCGGCGCCGCGCGTCCGGACCCCGGCTCAACACCTCGCAGAATCCGGACGAGGCCGTGGCGCTGGGCGCGGCCATCCAGGCGGAGATTCTGTCGGGCGGATTCAGGAATCTGCTGCTCCTCGATGTGACACCATTGTCGCTTGGCATCGAGACGTTCGGGGGGTTGATGAACGTCATCATTCCCCGCAACTCCACCATTCCAGTCAAAGCGGGTGAAATGTTCACCACCGCCGTGGACAACCAGAGGGAGTTGTTGATCCACGTCCTGCAGGGTGAACGGGAACGCGCGCGCGACAATTGGAGTCTGGGAAAGTTCACCCTCGGCTTTGAACCCGCTCCGCGCGGCGCGCCGCGGGTCGGAGTTCAGTTCGAAATCGACGCCAGCGGAATCCTTCATGTACTGGCCCGGGACACCCGCACGGGCCGGGAAAAAAACGTCGGGATGAAATCCGCGGTGGACGTGGATGACCGGGACGTGCAGCGCATGGTCGAGGAATCGGTCGAACACGCGTTCGAGGACATGCGAAGCCGGCGATGGATCGAGGCGCGATTACGGGCGCGGGAGACGATTGACGCCACGCACAAGGGACTCGCCGAGCTGGGCGGCGAACTTGAACCCGGGGCGCGGCAATCCGTGGAACAGGCGCTCGCGGCGGTGGAGGCCGCGCTGCGAACCGGGGATGCCGACGCTCAAATGGGCGAGTTGGAGCGCTTGAAGCGGGCGCTGGCGGAGCTCGACGCGGCCACGCAGCCCCTTGCCGACCTCATGATGGATCGCGCCATGGAGGCCATGTTGAAACGGCGGGGGGTGCTTCCATGATCGCACGACGTTCCGTCCGCTCCTCCGCCATTGTTCTGATCGCCGCGTGGGCTGTTCTGGCCCCCGAACCGCATTCGCGGACGAGCGCCGCCGGCATCGGGTCCTTTGTTCCCCCGGAGCCCCGGCGTGAGTTCCGCGCGGCCTGGATCGCCACCGTTTCCAACATCGACTGGCCCTCCAAACCGGGGCTTCCCGTCGAACAGCAAAAGGCCGAACTGCTCGCCCTGCTCAACACCGCCACCAACCTCAATCTAAACGCGGTCATCCTCCAGGTCCGTCCCGCGTGCGACGCGCTCTACGCCAGTCCGCATGAACCGTGGTCCGAATACCTCACCGGCCGGATGGGCCAGGCTCCCTCACCCCACTACGATCCGCTCGCGTTCGCCGTCACCGAGGCGCATCGCCGCGGCCTGGAATTGCACGCCTGGTTCAACCCTTATCGCGCCCGGATCGGCAATGGTCTCGGCCCCGTTGCCTCGAATCACATCAGCCGCACCCATCCGCATCTTGTCCGCCGCTACGGGCGTTACCTCTGGCTGGATCCCGGCGACAAGGCGGTTCACGACCATTCCCTCAAGGTGATCCTCGACGTCGTCAAGCGCTACGACATCGACGGTGTTCACCTGGACGATTATTTCTATCCCTACAAGGAAAAGGACCGGGCCGGCAAAGCCATGGATTTTCCAGACGAATCCACCTGGCAGCGATACGTCCGCGCCGGTGGAAAGATGGCCCGCGACGACTGGCGCCGCGCCAACGTCAACACCTTCGTCCGCAATCTCTACGCGGGCGTGAAGGCGGAGAAGCCGTGGGTCAAGGTCGGCCTCAGCCCATTTGGCATCTGGCGGCCGATCAAGTTTTTGAACATCGACGGACTGGACGCCTACCACGAGATCTACGCCGATTCGCGTTTGTGGTTTGTGAATGGGTGGCTGGATTATCTCGCGCCGCAACTCTATTGGGGGATCGATCAGTCCGGTCAAAGCTTTCCCGTCCTGCTCGGCTGGTGGGCCGACCAGAACCAGCGCGACCGGCATCTCTGGCCGGGGATGAACGACACGCGCGTGGGCACACAATGGCCGGCCGACGAAATTGCCCGTCAGATACTCCTCACGCGGCGTCAACCCGGTGCGACCGGCCATGTGCACTGGAACATCAGCGCCCTCCACAAGAACACCGGCGGCTTGAGGGACCTGCTCCGAAAGGGCGTTTATGCCGAACCCGCCCTGGTGCCGCCTTCCCCCTGGCTGAGTGACGAACGACCGCCGCGGCCGCTCATCAACGTCCAGCCCGCCGACGCCGGCGGCACCGTTCGAGTTCATTGGAAGAGCGGAGGCAATCGACCCGTCGCCCGCTGGGTTCTTCAGACGCGGTCTGGATCGCGCTGGCTGACACGCGTGCTCCCGGCCAACACCGGCATCCTGAATCTTGCGGGGGACCGCAAATCCGACTGGCCTCAGACCGTGGCGGTGACCGCGATCGACCGTTATGGAAACGCCAGTCCCGCCGCCATCGCCACGCCCGTCCGGATCAGCGGACCGTGAGCCCCGAAGTCGGTGACGTTTTGGAGTGCGGCGATGGAGCGGAGCGGATTCGCCGCTTTTCGAGCGGAGTGGGGAGGGGGTGCGCTGGATGAACGCTCGTCCGGCAGTCGAAAGCGGTAGAGGGCTGTCGCCCACAACCGCACTCCAAGACGCTGGCGCGAGGTTCGGGAAGCCCCGCGCGAAGTCGGTGACGTTTTGGAGTGCGGCTACCGGTCGAATCCTCCGACCAGGTCTGAGGAACAGTTGATTTTTCGCACCTACGCCTGTGCTCGCAAGCGCCTAATCTCAAGCCGGTAATCTTCAGTTTGAGGATTTTCACGCGCTTCCCGGAATGTTTCTTTTTTCGCAACCGAGCTTTTTCTTGC
>DATKEE010000004.1:0-4043 GCA_035544555.1 Candidatus Methylomirabilota bacterium | reverse complement strand
GTTAACCAAGGAAACCTGTTCCCATTATGAATGCACGATTGCGCTCAGCGCTTGCAGTATCATTGTTCACATCCCTGTCACTCACTTCCACCCAGGCGGTTCTCGTCAGTTACAGTTTCGACGAAGCCGCCGGCAACGAGGCGTCGTTCGCTCCCGACGCCATTCCCGACCACCTGACGGTCTCGGACATGTCACGCGGTCCCGGCATCAATCCTTCCAGCTCGGCGGGCACCTTCTCTGCCTCCGGTTGGACCACCGATCCCACCCGGGACCCGGATGATTACTTCGCCTTCTCGCTCACACCCGAAGAGGGCTACCTTCTCACGATCACAGGATTCGAACTGGACGAACGCCGGTCGGGCACCGGCATCCGGGAATGGGCCGTGTATTCGAGCCTCGACGGCTTCAACACCGCGCTGGGGACCTTTGCCGTGCCGGACAACACCAGCACGCGAACCGATCAGGCGCTCCCAGGATTCGGTCCGGAATTCCAAGACCTGGCCGGCCCGGTGGAATTCCGAATTCATGGCTATGACGCGGAAGGCGCCGGCGGCACCTGGCGCATTGACAACGTGGAAGTGTCCGGCTCCGTCCACGCCCGGCCCGTCACCAGTGGGCCAGTCCATTCCGTGCCCGAGCCCGCCGCCTGGGCCGACCTCGCCGTTCTCATCGGCCTGCTCGCTCTGGCGGGCGTGCGACAAAGAAAACTCGCGACCGGTTGACGCGGTCCGCAGGTTTCACAACGCCGTCAATGCAGCCAGTCCGTGGACGGGTTACCCCGCCGCGGACTGGCTTGAGTGGTCTTCCCTCCTACAACTTGGCCGCCAGCACATTATCCAGATGCCGGATGACGGATACGAACTTGCTTTTTCAGCACGGACCGGAGCGTAACCGTCCAGAGGCGTTGGGACTCCGCCCGGATTCGCGCGGACACTTTGCCGGGTGTGCATCCAAACGCACAGTTTTCAGACCCGCCATTTCACGCTAACCTCTCGACAGCATTGTTCCGTCTCCAACTCCAGTCTTTGGGTTGACCGACCGGCGGAGACTGGATACGGTTTAGCGAATCACCGGAAAAACTTACATCAAACCACGTATGAAACCACGTCAAACCAATTCGGGCCCGACGCAGGTCTCGAGTGACAAGCCGTTGCAGTGGAACGGGTTCACCCTGATCGAGCTGCTCGTCGTCATCGCCATCATTGCCATCCTGGCCGCGATGCTTCTGCCCGCCTTGTCCAAGGCCAAAGCCAAAGCCCAAGGCATCCATTGCATGAACAACACCAAACAGGTGATGCTGGGTTGGTTTATGTACGCAGGCGACCACGAAGACTTTTTGGTGCCTAATTCCGACGGCGGAACGGCGCGCCGTTACAATTGGATCACCGGCTGGTTGAACAACCAAAACGCCGCGGACAACACCAACTACATGCATCTGATTGGAGAAGGGGCACTCCTCGCCCCTTACGTCCACAATCCCGAGGTCTATAAGTGCCCGGCGGACAAATCGATGTCCATCCATGGAGGCCAGGCTTATCCCCGCGTCCGCAGCCTCTCCATGAACGGGTGGGTGGGCTGGAACTACAGCCGGCCGGGCTACAGTTGGCCAGATGCTGCCGCCGCGAATGTCTGGATGATGCAGATCAAGATGTCCAACATCCGCACGCCCGCCCATACCTGGGTTCTGGTGGATGAGCGCGAGGACAGCATCAACGACGGCTGGTTCGCCGTCGATATGATGAACACCGGCCGGTCCGCCCGCATCGTCGATTATCCCGCCAGCTACCACAACAACGCTGGCGGACTCTCCTTCGCCGACGGCCATTCCGAAATCAAGAAATGGCTGGACCCGCGGACCACGCCTGTCCTCACATCGGGACAGAACATCCCTCTCAACGTGGCTTCACCAAATAATCAGGACGTGGCATGGTTCCAGGAACGCACCACCACCCGAAAGTGACCATGACATTGCCAGCCGCCGGCGCGCTTTTTGAGCGCCACGGCGAGGTTTGATTAAGTTCAACCGACAGGGCCGGGCTTCACCCGGCCCTGTTTTCCTTCCCGCGGCGGGATTCCGCGGATCGGCGCGGTCAAACAACCGCGTCCATCCTTTTTTATCAGCCACCTTCGCGTGTTGCTGCGCGCGCGTGAACGCATTCGTCGTGTTCCACGCTTTGGCCACGGCGATGTAGTCGAAGCAGGCAGACGTCCTCCAATCACCCGCAGTTGAACCCGGAGGCTTACGGCTCAACCGTCATGGCCAGCATCGAGAGGGCGCACCGGGTCACTTCCGAGGTGAAGTCGATGCTGACGACTTGCTCGTCAGGTCGTGGGTTGTCCCACGTGGCAGCGTAAAGACGCAAATACCCGTTAAGGCTTTTCGCGATGTCGTTCATGCCGGTCCAGACGACCTGACCGTGCTCCAGCGGTGCATTTCCTCCGTCGTCAACAAGAGCGGGTTGTCCGCCAACGAGATCCCGCACATGAACCCCGTAGAGAATCGGACATCGCTTCGTTTGGCCATCCTGGTAGTGGAGTACGAAGCTGCCAATTTCGGTCCCATCAGGTTCAGACCAGCCGGTAATGATCAGGCAGTGAAGCCTGCTGAACTCGAGACCAACGGGAATTCCACTGACTTGCCTGGGGTAAGGGTAGGAAGAACTGATGAGCGTGGATCCTTGGAGTGAGATGATTCCCCTCACATCATATAGTCGGCCATCCAGTTCCTTTTTCCCGGCTGGCATCAGCCCGGTCAAATCGTTCCCATGGAACCCTCTTTGCATATGTAGAGCCTGTCCCCAAAGTGCCTGTTTTAGGAACCGGCCATGGCGGGGACTGTCAGCGGCGGCGTGACCCCGGCGCCGTGGGGGAGTGAGTCACGTTTCGGCGGCTGAAGACGCCTTAACACCCAAATCGTGGAGACACCTCTTCTGATTGTCAGCGTTGGAAAAATCAGCGGGCGATCTACGCCGCCTGGCGCAGCGGCACCTTGTTGGGTTTCTTCTTCCTTTCCGCCTTCCTCATGCGGGCAAGCATCCACAGGTTGTGCGTCAACACCCCCCAGGCCAGCGCCAGTTCCCGATGCTCAAACCCTTTGGCTCTCATCGGCTGGCCCAGGAAGTTGCGCTTGAGAATTCCAATCCGCGCCTCGGTCTGTGCCCGGCGCCGCTGCAAGCCCGCAAACTTCTCCTCCTTCATTCTCTGGCGCAGCAGCGCCGGCGGTCGCGGGCACAGCGCGTCAAAGGTGTCGCCCTCCCGCAACGTGCGGCTATTGGAGGCGCTGTAAAAGCCCCGATCCGTCACCACCGACCCCACATCGCGACCGATTGCCTCCCGCACCCGCAGCAGGCTCTCAAAGAGTACCTGGCTGTCGGCCGGAGCCGATTCCCGGAATATGTGGTAATCCAGAATGACGCCTTGCCGGTTCTCCCCCAAGAGAACCGTGTTGCCAAACTCCACCTCCGCTCCGGCTTTGCCGCGAACAATCACCCGCACCTCCGGTTCATACAGGCTGAGGATCTTCTCCCCGTTGGGCACCTGCCGGGCGCCGATGATCCGCTCATGGGCCTGCTTCTGCGCCCGGGGCAACTGTTCCAAAACCCCGTCCATGCGCCGCACAATCTGTTGGGCCTGCGCCCGCGTCCAGTCGGTCCGCTCCCACTGCCTGTCCACAAGCTCCCGGTGCCGCCGGGCATGCCCCCGCACCACCCCGACCAGCTTCTTCATCTGCCGCAGCACCCGTTTGCGGCCCTTCTTGCTGCCGGCCCGGCGCGCCTGCTGCGTCATATCGATACTCAACCGGTTGATGCGCCGCAGAAACTCCTCGGGCGCCCGCATCCGCCCGCGCAGTCCGGCCCGCCGGATCAGCAGCGTGGCTTTCATCAGGGTGCGCACCGCGTCGCGCAGGAGCACCCAGTCGGTCGGGAAATGAATGTTGGCCTTCACGCACGTGCCATCCAGAAAATACGCCTCCAGGTCCAGGGCCTCCTTGAGCCGCAGCTTGCCGGGCTTTTCAATCGCCCCGCGCAGCAACCGGTCAAGGA
>DATKEE010000003.1:0-4015 GCA_035544555.1 Candidatus Methylomirabilota bacterium | reverse complement strand
TGAATCTCGCGCAACGGCCCATCGCGGTTTCCGCCGAAAATCAATCTCATGCCGGTGCCGATGCCGTTCAGGTTTGCATCCGGCCCCCTCACCCGGACCCGCAGACCCGGCCGGGCGCGCTGATTCCGATAAAGCTTCGTTTCGCCACCGTGCTGGGTCACCACCAGATCCGGACGCCCGTCTCCATCAAAGTCTGCAACCCCGGAACTCCTTTGCTCCCCATACACCCGGATGCCCGACCCGGCACCGCTGACCGCCTCCAGTCCTCCCCGACCATCTCCGCGCAGCCAGAGGCCGCGGCCCGCGTCATGTCTCGAGGTCTCAATCTCCACCCCGAAGAAATTCTGGGCGAGAAACACGTCCTCGTTGCCGTCCCCGTCAAAATCCGCCACCACCACGCCAAAGGCCGGGGCGAACTGCGCCTTCACCGGCAACGGACGCGCCTCGAAACGGGCGCCTCTGTTCATGAACAGCATCGAGTCCAGCGTCGTCACCTCCAGTTGCCCGGACTGCCCCATGCGGTCGCCAAGGATTTCCCCGACCCCGGTGTTGCCGTAGGCGCGATAGGTCGGTGCCACGCCCCGCACAAACGGCAATGCCCTGGCCACCGTATCCAGATCCCGCCAGGGCAAAACCTTGCCCGTGTCCGGGTCGTGATAGGCCTCCAGCAGAGCCACAGTCCCCCGATCAAAAAAATCGCCGTGGTAAACAGTCAACGGCCGATCGAGATACCTTTGGTAACGCGTATTGCGCCCCCAGTTGCCCGCCACGATGTCGGGCCGCCCGTCCCCGTCGAAATCGCCGGTCGCCACTCCGTTCCACCAGCCACGATAAGGACTCAACCCAAGTTCCTCCGTCGCTTCCCGCAAGGTACCCCGCTCGTTTCGAAACACGCGCACCGGTCCCCACTCGCACGCCAGAATCAGTTCCGGATAACCATCGCCGTCGAGGTCACTCCACACCGCCCCGCTCACCATCCCCACCTCTCTCAACCGAACCGTGTTGTCCTCGTCCAGTTCCCATCCCGCCTCCGTCCCGCGAAACAGCATCGAGGACGCCGCTTCAGGATACCGTCCCGGCACCACCCGCCCGCCCACAAAAAGATCCAATCGGCCGTCCCCATCCATGTCCGCCATCGCCAGCGGCCCGGTGCTGGATACCTGCCCGGGCAGGGTCCGGTCCACTGAGGCTCCGGTCAGGTTGAACTGCGCCGCCACGGGAGCTGTCGCGGAGGCGTCCTCGTAGTTCGACATTCCAACCACCAGTCCGCTGGTCCGCGGATCCGGATGCCAGCCCAGCACTGCTGTCTGCTCACGCCCGGTCGGCAACGTGGCGGGACGCGAGGTGATGCGGCGAAACCCTCCTTCCCGATCGTTCAAGAACACGGCCGTCTCACCGCCGCGCCCGCCGGTCACGATCAAGTCCTCCCATCCGTCGCGATCCAGATCAAACCATGCCATCCCCGGTCCCGGTTGGCTGAGCCGGCGCGAGAGCAGCGGTTGTCGCTCAAAGTCATTGAACGGTTCATCCCGATGCGTGTGCCGGAGCAGGTGGCTCACGTCGGCAAAGAAGGGTTCCTCCTGGCGATCCCCGTTGGGTTCAATGGGAGATCCGGAACCAGCCTGGGCCTCCGCTTCGTCTATGAGGTAAAGGTGATTGGCGCGGGCGCCGCTCACCACGCTCCGACGACCGCTCCGCCAGGTCACTTCAAGACTCAATTCCCGATCCTCCGCGCCCGCGGCAAACACACGTGTCGCGTCGTCGCCCGAAAGATACCTGCCTCCGCTGATCATCTCCTGCGTCTGCGGAACCGGGCCGCCCAGAACGCGGATTCTGGCGCCGATCCCCCGCGTATTGGGCGGGAGTCCTCGAAGGCGGACAGCGACTCGCGGTGCCGCAGTTTCGTTGCGATACAGTCCGGCCGGCGCGTTGAGGTTGTTCACCACCAGATCGAGGTCCCCGTCGTTGTCCAGATCGGCCAGCGCCATGCCATGGGAAACGCCCACCCGGTCAAATCCCCACTCGGCGCCCACCTCCCGGAAGGTGAGATCGCCCTGGTTCCGGAACGCAAGATTCGCGCGGTCCAGGCGGGGGAACTTCCGGAAGCGATCGAGCCGCAGCCCGGGCGTCGTCGCCTCCCGCACTCCGGTCAACTCCCGCATCGTATCCGCGTCGAGCACGTCATTGACATGGCCCGTCGTGATCAGCACGTCCTCATACCCGTCCAGGTCCACGTCGAGAAACACCACGCTCCAGGACCACTCCGTCGCGTCCAGCCCGCTGAGTTGCGCGATCTCCGCGTAGGTGCCGTCGCCACGATTCAAGTGCAGCGTGTTGCGCATGACTTCCGGACGATATTCAGGATCGCTGAGGGGCAGATTGAATTCCTCCTTGAGCACATTCGCCCGCTGCCGCTGTCGCAACCCGGGTTCGCGGCTCAACATGTCCACAACCAGAAAATCATCGTGCCCGTCGCGGTTGATGTCGGCAAAATCCACGGCCATCGACGACAGGCTCATGTTGCGCAGTGCCAGTCTCGGAATCGCGCGGAACCGCCCCTCCCCATCGTTCAACCACACCGTGTCCGGCGAGTGCACGAAGTCGTTGCACACATACAAATCGGGCGCGCCATCGCCGTTGAAATCCCGAAACATGGCAGACAACCCCCATTCACGGGGCGGATCGCTCAACGGCACACCGTTCTCGTCCAGAAAGAACCCTTCCGTCCACGACACCGGTTTGAAGTTGCCCCGCCCATCGTTGAGAAACAGCAGATCGGGCTCGCCGAGTTCGTGGAGCAGCACACCGTCACCCGAGGTCATCAACGCCCGAAAGCGATCCGCCGGCTTGACGACCGGACGACCCTCCTTCATCCTGACGTCCACCCGCACTCCGGGCGGCGAATCCTTGATCGTGTTGATGCGATAATTCACGACGTAGAGATCCAGGGAGCCATCCCCGTTGACGTCCGCCAGCGCAAGCGACGTGCTGCCGAAGCGTGTGTCCAGTCCGGCATCCTTCGCCTCGGTGAACCCTCCGCGCCCGTCGTTGAAGAACAATCGCGTCCCGCCCCCAATGGCATTGACCAGCAAATCCAGGTGGCCATCGCCGTTGACGTCCGCCAGGACCGCTCCCGTCGAGTATTGATCCGGACACGCCACCCCGGCCTGCTCCGTGATGTCCTCGAATCGCCAGTCACCGAGATTGCGATACAGAACATTGGGCCCTTCCAGCCGGCAGAAATAAATGTCCACGTATCCGTCCCCATCAATGTCCCCCAACGCCACACCCGAACCGTTGGCCAGCACGCGATTGTTTGCCGCGGCCTGGTCGGACAGGTGATTGGTGAACGCAACGCCCGTTGACTCGAACCCCAGGGACGTGAACCCGGTCTCGCCGGAGGACGGAACCGCCAGGGGCCGTCCACCCTGGCCGGACGGGTCGGGTTCGGTCTGCGCAAACACACTTCCAAACGCGCAGATCCACAGAAGCATCACGAGGACAATCCAGCCGGCTCCGGACAGGTTTTCTGCCGCAAACCCCCGCCGAACGAAACGGTCCGCACAGAAAGCGTGTGGCCAATGGGAATGGCCTTTCCCTGCTTGAGCCCGCGGTTCAATGCCCCATTGCACTGGGATGGATTTCACTTCGCGCAAAACCTAACGTGAACCGGCGGGAACCCACAACGCGCGATTTGAAAGCGGGTGAAGTCCAATTGTAACAGTGCCGGCCGGGGTCACGCCATCATGTGGCTGTGCGTAACTCATGGAAACGCGAGCCGATCAACAACGCGAAATTGGGTGGGAGGTGTAGCCTTAGTTAGAGCGTGTTTTAAAAATGGAGCGCGGCTGTGTCGAAGACCAGCCGCAGAATGTGAAACACTCAGAATCGCCAGAAAATTCAAAAGCGCTGCGGCTGGTCGAGGACAACACAGCCGCGCTCCGACATTTTCAAATCACGTTCTTAGACCAAGGGACGCCATGACCCTGACTTATGGTATTGACCCGCGATGACC
>DATKEE010000002.1:0-10061 GCA_035544555.1 Candidatus Methylomirabilota bacterium | reverse complement strand
ACGCAACCACGCCGACCTTGGACCTCGCTCTCGCCTGGAAACAGATCGCTGAGCCGGTCAATCCCTTTCTCCAGAGCGTGGCCCGGCGCCTTGACGAACAGGTCTCGGAATTCGAACCCGGGATTGCCGATTACGCCCGCTACGCCCTCACCAATCAGGGCAAGCAGTTGCGCCCGGTGTTGGTCGCCCTCAGCGGCAGCGCCGCGGGACGCATGAGGGACACCCACGTCACCGTCGCCGTCATCATCGAGATGGTGCATCTGGCGACCCTGGTGCATGACGATGTAATGGACGGGGCGAAAACGCGCCGTCGCCGTCCCACCCTGGCCGCGAACTGGGGGAACGAGATTTCAGTGTTGCTGGGTGATTGCCTGTTTGCCCACGCGCTCAAGCTGGCGGCAAGTTTTCCCACGCCGGACATCTGCCGCGCCGTTTCCGCCGCCACCAACACCGTGTGCACCGGGGAGATCCTTCAGACCCAGCGCCGCGGAGATTTCGAACTCAGCCGCGCCGAATACTTCCGGATGGTGACCATGAAGACCGCGGAACTGTTCGCGCTGTCCTGCGAACTGGGCGCCTTCCTCGGCCAGGGCGAAGGCGTGGAACAGACCGCCCTGCGCCAGTACGGCATGGCGCTGGGAACGGCTTATCAACTCTACGACGATTGTCTCGATCTTTTCGGCAATGAAACGCGCGCGGGAAAGTCCCTGGGAACCGATCTGGCCAAGGGCAAGCTGACCCTGCCCATGCTGATCGCCTGGGAACGGGCGGACGCCGCCGGGAAACGCGACTTGAAACAGCGCGTCGAGAAATGGGATCCCGGCCACCTTCCCGCCGTTCGCGCCGAACTGCTGCGGCACGGCGCCCTGGATGAATCACGCGGCGCCATTCACCAGCATCTCGACGCGGCGCGGCAGGCCCTGTCCATCCTGCCGGAAAGCGGCGGCAAGTCCGCCTTGACACGTTTGACCGGATTTTTAGCGCAACAAACCGACGGTCTTGGGGTTGGAATTTGAACCATGCCTGTCATGCCACCGAGACCCACACCCTCCCCGCCCGGCGCCCCCACCCTGCCCGAACGGAACGCCCAGCCCCAGTCCGCGCCGGCGGAGGACTCCGTGCTGATCCAGCGGGCGCGCAAGGGCGAACTCGATGCCTACGACGACCTGGTGAGGCGTTACCAGGAACGGGTTTACTCCACCGTTTACCACATGACCTCCAATCACGAGGATGCGAACGACCTCGTGCAGGAGGCTTTCATCAAGGGCTTTCAGGCCCTGAAGTCATTCAAGGGCGAATCGAGCTTCTACACCTGGATCTACCGGATCGCGGTCAACCGGACGATCAACTTCCTCAAGCAACGGAAAAACCGGACTCACATGAGTCTGAACGATTTGAACTTCAACGCGGAACACGACCCCGACCTGATCGCGCTGATTTCCGACAGGACCCCTCGACGCGACGCCAGCCTCACAGAACTCCAGGAAAAATTGAACGCCGCCATGCTCCAACTGTCGGAAGTCCACAGATTGGTTGTCACCTTGCATGACATTCAGGGGCTGTCGCACGAGGAAATCGCCAGAATCCTGGACTGCAACATCGGGACCGTCCGGTCGCGATTATTCTACGCGCGGCAGCAATTGCAGGCGCATCTATCGGATTACTTGAAGCAGACATGAACCCTGAGTTTGAAAGCCACGACACCTTGAAGAAGCTCCTGGCGCTGAAACGCTGCGAGCAGCCTCCGCCCGGATACTTCGACGATCTCGCCCGGCGTGTGAACGCCCGACTCGCGGGAGACGCCAGCGCGCGGAGCCTCCCGTGGTGGGAGCGATTCTGGCTTAATCTCGAAATCCGCCCCGCCCTGGCCTGCGCCTACAGCGTGGCCATCAGCAGCCTGTTGTTGTTTGGAGTGGGATATTCCCTCAGTGGCAGGCCCGAGCCCATCGCCGTCGGTCCCGCCCCCGGCTATTTCACTGATCTCCCCGGCCGGATGGGTGAAACCGAATCCCGTTTGCTTCTGCTGGATGGCGCCTCCGGGATTGCGCCCCGGTCCCAGTCTCCACCGCCCGTCCTGATCGCCTACAGCAATCATTTCGCGGAACCCGCTCCACCGGCGGATTTCTACAAGGGCTACCAGTTGAATCTTCAGCCCGCGGTCTATCGGACCGGCCCCTGACTCTCCTCCCCGCGCGCGGCGCCGGGCTCAGATTTCCTTTGTGAGGACCAGCTCCAGTCCGTCGCGCTCAAGGCTCAACTGGCCGGCGCCAACCTCGGCCTCCACCCGCCCCTGCGAATCTCCCGTCTCAAAGATCAACGCGTAGCCGCCGCCGGTTGACTCCCATTGCCCGGTCGCCAGCGTTTCCGTCCCCATGTTGGTTGTCCGCTTGAGAAACACTTGATTGTCGGTCCCCGCGATCAGATAGATGCCCGCCATGTTCGCGAACACGTTGGCTCGAACCAGGTCGTAACGCGCCGTCGGCATCGATGGATTTTTTTGCCGGACGCGCTGCAGCGTGCGCTGGGTATCGAGCTCCCAGCGTCCAAGAATCCTCTCCTCCCCATACTTCCCCGAATAACCGGTCTCCAGGAACGCCAGCAAATCCTTCAGGTCCTCGGTCAGCCGCAACAATTCCCTCGCGATCTCAGGCTGATCCAGCACGGCCTGCACGCGGGGATGCCGGTACAGCGTCAACAGGCTCGGCTGGGATTGGAACAACTCATTGAAATCCTGATCGTCGGCCATGTCGCGGAACTCCTGCCGCTCGGCCAGTGACAGGAATGCGGGGTATTGGGCCAGTCGATGTTGCAACAGGGGATTTTGAACGACGGTCCCGATCACGTCGGAGGCGTCGTACCAGGCCTCCGGGAACGGATCGATCGCGGCCACTCCCACCCTCAGCCCGCTCTTGTTCAAATCCACACTGAGCCGGTTGACCCCGCGCAGGAGGGCGGGATCCTCCTCGCCGGATTTCAATTGATACGTCAGATAACCCAGCGCATGAACCGGGATCATGAGGATCAGCATGTAAACCATGCCATTAAGGACGCCCACGCAGCCTCCCAGCCGGTCATTCATCCGCTCCCAACGCATGAATCGCTGCTCCTGCTTGTAACGGAACCAGGTCTCGACCTTGTAATGGATCGAGTAGCCCGCCACCTTCATGCCGATCAGAACGGCGCAAAACGCCACCACGGGCCCGATGATCGCCTGCGTCCATGGATGCGCCACCCCCAGAACCCCCAGCACCGGCCCGATCAAAAGGCCGATCGGAACCGCCAGCAGCAAACCCAGGATCAGCCCCACGAAGGAAAACGACGCCTTGATCGCCCCCTGATTGAATCCGGCCATCACCACCAACCCAACCAGCACCAACGTCAAAAGCCAAATGGTCATAAGCGGAGACGGTAGTTTTCCCCCCGTTCAAAATCACGCACAAAAATCACCCCTCCCGTAGCGCCCCGCCCGTACCAGCAATTCTCATTTTAATGAGCACGGCTGTGTGCGGCTTGTCCGCCGAAGCGGGCGAAGGCGGGAGCACCAGCCGCAGCGCGTGGATTCGGCAACGGCCGTTCGGACGTGCTGCGGCTGGTCTTTCAGACACAGCCGCGCTCCGACCAAAATGAGAATCGCTGCCGCCCGTACAGTTTCGTATTGGCCTCCCCGCCGGTTTCTCCTAAGTTTCCGCCTCGTATCATCACCAGGCTCGGCTCGGCGCGGAGGGCTTCCGCGGGGATCCAGGTTCCGGGATGCTTTCTATGTCTGACAATGACCCGCCAATGGAACCGGCTCGGCGCGGCTTCTTGAAACGCGCGTTCGCCGTCACCCTGGGAGCCGTCTCCGGACTCATCCCGTTCGGCGCGGGCCTCGCCGTGTTCCTCGATCCCCTCCGTCGTTCCGCCGCTTCCACGCCCTTCGTTCGCGTCACTTCCCTCGAGTCCCTTCCTCCGGACGGAATCCCCCGCAAATTCCCCGTCATCGCGCGCCGGTCGGACGCCTGGACGACAACGCCCGATGCCCGGATCGGGGCCGTGTATCTGCGCCGGCTCGCCGACGGCACTCTTCAAGCCTTCAACGTCACCTGTCCTCATGCGGGTTGCTTTGTGGAATTCGCCGGATTGACGGAAGGCTACCGCTGTCCCTGCCACGACAGCAGCTTCACGCTGGATGGGGCGATCAAGAATCCGGGGAGTCCCAGCCCGCGCGGACTGGACGAACTGGAGACGGAGATTCGCAACGGCGCCGACGTCTGGGTGAAATACCAGAAGTTCCTGCCCGGCCATGACTCGAAGATTCCCGCATGAAACGGTGGATTGACTGGCTCGATCAACGGACCGGCATACGAAAACTCGCGGAGGAGGCGCTGTTCGAGAAGGTTCCTGGCGGGGCCCGATGGCGATATGTCTGGGGCAGCACGCTGACGTTCACCCTGTTCATTCAGCTCGTCACCGGGGTCTTCCTCTGGATGGCCTACGCCCCCAGCGCCCACACCGCATGGGAAAGCGTGTATTTCATCCAGCATCAGATGTGGGGCGGCTGGTTGCTGCGGGGAATTCATCATTTCACCGCCCACGCCATGATCGTGCTGCTCGTGCTCCACCTGATGCAGGTGGTCATTGACGGCGCCTACAAGGCCCCGCGCGAGGTCAATTTCTGGTTCGGCCTCGCCCTCCTCCTGCTCGTGCTCGCCCTGTCCCTCACCGGCTACCTGCTTCCCTGGGACCAAAAGGGCTATTGGGCCACCCAGGTGGCCACCAGCATCGTCGCCATCACCCCCGGCATCGGTCCCGAACTCCAGCAGTTGATCGTTGGAGGCGCGGATTACGGCCACCACACCCTGACCCGGTTTCTCGCGCTTCATGCCGGGGTGTTGCCCGGCGCCATCCTGGTCCTGCTGTGGGCACACATCTGCCTGTTTCGCCGCCATGGCCTGACCGCGAAGGAACCGCGTCGAAAACCCGACACCACATTCTGGCCGGACCAGGTATTGAAGGATGCCGTCGCCTGCCTTGCGGTCCTGGCCACGGTGCTCTTTTTCACGCTCCGGCATCAGGGAGCCGACCTGGGCGCGCCGGCCGAGCCCGCGGAACCTTACTCCGCCGCGCGGCCGGATTGGTACTTCATGTTTCTGTTCGAGTTCCTGAAGTTCTTTCCCGGCAACACGGAAATCTGGGGCGCCATCATCATTCCCACGCTGATTCTGCTCCTCGTCGCCGCCATGCCCTTCCTGGGCAATTGGAAGCTTGGCCACCGGTTCAACCTTGGCTTGTTGTTTGCCCTGATCATTGGCGCCGCCAGCCTCACCTGGCTGTCTTACGCGAAGGACGCCGCCAACGAACACTTCCAGCACGCCGCCCGGGCCGCGGAACGCGAAGCCGAACGTGTCATGGAACTGGCGTCGTCCCCGTCCGGCATCCCCGTCTCCGGAGCCCGCACCCTCCTCCGCCAGGACCCCCTCACCCAGGGCCCCAAACTCTTCGCCGGCCACTGCGCCAGTTGCCATCGCTACGACGGCCACGACGGGATGGGCGGGTTCCATGCCTCGGCCTACATCGTCCAATCCGGCGACACCCTGGCGGCCATCGCGCGCGGTCACTTCATGACCGAAACCGCGCTCCGCCAGCTCAACGATCTCGCTGCCGGCGAACCGGACACCGGCCGGCCACTCCTCGTTCACACTCCCCAGAGCGCGTCGGACTTGAAGGGATTCGCCTCCCGCGAATGGATCGCCGGCCTCCTCGATCCGCGGCACGTCGCATCCACCAACTACTTCGGCGCCACCGCGTTCGCCGACGGGAAAATGGTGAAGTTTGTCACCGAAAAAATCCCGGCCGACACGCCCGCGGAAAGGCAGCAACTCGAATCGCTGATCGCCGCCGTCTCCGCGGAAGCGGCTCTGCCCCTCCAGAGCGACATGGACGCCCGTGACGCCCAAATAATCACCCGCGGGCGCGAGGTCATCCGGGACGAAATCGCCTGCATTGACTGCCATCAATTCCGGGAGCCTGACGATCTGGCCAGCGCGCCGGACCTGACCGGCTACGGTTCGCGGGACTGGTTGACGGCCTTCATCATGAACCCGGCCCACCCGCGGTTTTACGGCGACCGGAACGATCGCATGCCGGAATTCGGCGAATCTGAAATCCTGACCCCCGAGGAGGTTGGCCTGCTGGCTGACTGGCTGCGCGGCGACTGGTACCGGCCCTTGGAACCGTGAGGGGAACGGAGGCTGGCGCCGTTTCCCGGGCGTCACCGAATTGTAACTCGCCAGTCACTTCCCCCCGCCTGTATTCTCTGCCTCCGTCCTCGTATGGCTGGCAACGTCAAAAACTTCGGCCCCCAGCACTTCCTCAATCGCGAGTTGAGCTGGCTCGAGTTCAATCAACGGGTGCTCGATGAAGCCCTGGACCCGGCCACGCCGTTGCTCGAACGGGTCAAGTTCTTCGCCATCGCCAGCTCGAACCTGGACGAGTTTTTCGAGGTCCGCGTCGCCGGTCTCAAGCAGCAGATCGAGAGCAGCGTCGTCGAGCGCAGTGTGGACGGTTTGACCGCCTCCGAGACCTTCCGGACCGTCACACGGCGGATTCGCCGGATGGTTCAGGACCAGTTCCGCTGCTGGCGCGAAGACCTCGTCCCGGCCCTGGCCCGCCGCGGCATCCGATTCCTGGGGTTCCGCGATCTCTCCGGACCGGATCTGGCCTTCATCCAGAACTTTTACAACAGCCAGGTCCGGCCGGTGCTTACCCCCCTCGGACTCGATCCCTCCCATCCGTTTCCACAGCTCCAGAACAAATCGCTCAACATCATCGTCCAACTGGAACTCAACAGTCAGAACAACCCGGAACGACGCATGGCCGTCGTTCAGGTCCCCCGCATGCTGCCCCGTCTGGTCCGGTTGCCCCGCCAGGATTCCAGCCAGGATTTCGTGTTCCTCGCCCCGCTCATCGGTCATTACCTCGCGGACCTGTTTCGCGGCACTTCCATCCTCGGTTACTGGAATTTTCGCGTCACCCGCAACAGCGAGCTCTACTTCGACGAGGAGGATTCGGCCAACCTCCTGAAGGCCGTCGAGAACGAACTTCACAACCGCCGGAAGGGCGCGGCCGTGCGGCTCGAGGTGGAACGCGACTGCCCGCCCGACGTCCGCCGGCGGCTTCTCGATCTGCTCGGCCTCGAGGAGGAGGATTTGTACGTCATCGATGGCCCGCTCAATCCCGCGCGACTCATGGCCCTCTATGAAGGGGACCACTCCCCCGAATTGCGGGAGCCGCCGTTCGTCGCGCCCATCGCCAAATCCCTGCGGGATCAACCGGATCTCTTCGCCGCCATCCGCGAACGCGACATCCTTCTCCATCATCCTTACGAAAACTTCAGCAGCGTCGTGGATTTCCTCCTCCAGGCCTCCGAGGATCCCGGCGTGCTGGCCATCAAACAAACCCTCTACCGCACCGGGGGCGATCCCCGCATCGTCGGCGCCCTCATGAACGCCGTGCGCAACGGCAAACAGGTCACCGCCGTCGTCGAACTCAAGGCCCGCTTCGACGAAGCCAACAACATCCTCTGGGCCCGCCGCCTCGAGGAGGCCGGCGTCCATGTCGTCTATGGCCTCGTCGGCTACAAGATTCACGGGAAAATCTGCCTCGTCGTGCGCAAGGATCCCGACGGCATCCGCCGCTACCTCCATCTGGCCACCGGCAATTACAATCCCAACACCGCCCGCCTCTACACCGACGTGGGATTCTTCACCTGTGATCCCGATTTCGGCGAGGACGCCACCAACCTCTTCAACCTGCTCACCGGCATCTGCCAGTTTCAAGGAACGCGCAAGCTCCTGGTCGCCCCCTTCGAACTTCACGACCGCCTGCTGACCCTCATCCAGCGCGAGGCGGACCATGCCCGACGCGGACTTCCCGCCCGCCTGATCGCGAAGATGAACTCCCTCGTGGATCGCCAGATCATCGAGGCCCTCTACCTCGCCTCCCAGGCCGGGGTCAAAATCGATCTCATCGTCCGTGGCATCTGCTGCCTGCGGCCCCGGGTCCGGGGGTTGAGCGAGAACATTACGGTGCGCAGCATTGTGGACCGGTTCCTCGAACACCCCCGCCTCTTCTATTTCGAGAACGCCTGCCAGCCGGAGGTGTTCATCGGCAGCGCCGATTGGATGCCGCGCAATTTTTTCCGACGCATCGAAATCATCTTTCCGGTCGAGGATGGCGTGTTGCGGGAACGTGTGAAGACCGAACTCCTCGACATTCCGCTGGCCGACAACGTCAAGGCCCGCCTCCTTCGCTCCGACGGTTCCTATTATCGTCCCGCCCTCCGTCCCGGCGTCCGCACGCGCAGAAGCCAGACGGAGTTCATGGAACTGGTCACCGGCGGATTGACTCCACCGCGCGCGAAGGGCGCCGCCAATCCGCGCGCCCCCCGTGTCAAACTACGCCGACGCCCCACCACAACCCCTTGATTCCAGCTTCGCCCCCGTTCCGGACGGGATTTGCCTCCCGCGCGACCGCGATTCAGGCGCACCCACCGCAACTCCGCGTTTGAATTGGCTGCCGCCCGTCGTTCTAATCCCCCCATGCTTTCGACCGAACTCATCCCGGCGGAACAATCCCATTCCCGGCGGCTGCTGGTAGCCCTTCACGGCCTGGGCGACAGCATTGCCGGCTATCGTTGGCTGCCGGGGGAATTGAAACTCCCGTGGCTCAATTGTCTGCTCGTCAACGCCCCGGATCCCTATTACGGCGGGTACTCCTGGTATGATTTTACCGGTGACGAGGCGGCCGGGATCGCGCGCAGTCGTAAGCTCCTGTTCGACCTGCTCGATCAACAACGCGCCGCCGGATTTCCCTCCGATCAAACCGTGGTCTTCGGGTTCTCACAGGGTGGCCTCATGGGCTTCGAAACCGGCCTGCGCTACCCTCACCCGCTCGCCGGCATCATCTCGATCAGCGGGTACGTCCACCGCCCAGAACAGGCCATCGAGGAACTCTCCCCCCTCGCCATCCAACAGCGCTTTCTCGTCACCCACGGCACCCACGATCCTCTCATTCCCTTCGCCGAGGTCCGCGAACAAATCAACCTCCTCAAAGGCGCCGGACTCCACATCGAATGGCATGAGCTGCCCAAGGCCCATACGATTCTCGGCCAGGTGGAATTGGAGATCATCCGCGAGTTCATCACCGCCCGGCTCCCCGATTGAACCCAGGCATTGGGTCCGTTCACAATCCGGATGTCCCGCCGGCCTGACGAACACGCTCGACCTGAACGCCGGCCGGATCCGCCGTGCCCAGTTGAAGCAGCGCGGCGTTCTCGTAAAGCTCCCTGTTAACCTTGCGCTCCGCCGCCCCGGCCTTCCGCCGTTGCGCTTCGAGTTCCTGGATCGCCTTCAAATCCAACGCCACCGGGTCACGCCCAAACCAGATCTCGTTCACTTGAGCGGCATGATGCAACCATGCCTTCTGTTCCCCCTCATACTGGCAGATCAGGGCATCCGTGATGTGCAGGATCGCCTTGTCATAAATCCGCGGATCCGCGTAAACCTCGGGCACCGCCCTGGATAACTGACCCGCCGACGCCTCAAATCGCCGGGTATTGTCCACACTCCCCATCGCCAGACTGAACAGCGTGCCCGTGACTCCCGCCTCATGGTGGTTCAGCAACGGCGCAATGCTGATGATCCGTGTCACGTCGCCCGTCACCAGCTTCGTGAAATACGACTTGCGACCCACCCCGTCTCCTGTCCGCCCGAATTCATGGTCCCCGAACGCCGGCGTGCCCACCAGGGACGTCTCATAGAACGCCTCCTCGTCGTATCCCGCCAACTCTCCAGCCACCACGCGGATGCCCAGGCGATTGGTGAACTCGAAGAACCCCGCGCGGCGCAACTCGCTCGCGCGCTTGTCCCAGACGACGATCTGTTCCGCTGGAATTCCGGCCTCTTTGAGCCCCTCCACCACGGCTTCCACCACCACCGGCCGGGTTCCAATGTCCGGCCCGGGCGTCGAAAAAACCTTGATTCCCACCACGTCCTCCGGATTCACCATCGAAAGCCATGCCT
>DATKEE010000001.1:0-5606 GCA_035544555.1 Candidatus Methylomirabilota bacterium | reverse complement strand
ATGAATCCCGACGGCCTGACCAATGAATGATGCCGCGTCAAAGCCCGTGCTCTGCTTCGGCGAATTCCTGTGGGACGCCCTCCCGCACGGCCTGTTTCCCGGGGGCGCGCCGGTCAATGTCGCCTATCACCTGACTCAACTTGGCGTGCCCGCCATTCCCGTGACCGCGGTCGGACAGGACTTCCTGGGCGACGAGAGCCTTCGCCATTTCCGGCGCTGCGGACTCGACACGCGGTTTGCCGCCCGGCTGCGCGACAAGCCCACCGGCGCGGTCCGTGTGGATCTCGATGAATTGGGGAGCCCGTCGTATGAGTTCCTCGAGGATGTGGCGTGGGACTGGATTCCGGTGGGGCCCGACCTTGAGGCGGTCGCGTCGGAAAGCGCGGGGCTCGTGTATGGAACCCTGGCGCAGCGCTCCGACCACAACCTCGCGCAACTGGAGGGGCTGATGCGGACATCGGGGGAGGCGTTGAAAATCTATGATGTCAATCTCCGCCCGCCTTACGACCCGGCGGATCTGGTGTGGCACCTGACCGCGAAGGCGGACGTCATCAAATTGAACGAGGCGGAGTTGAGCCGTCTGCTCGGGCGCGCGCCCGGGAATGAGGACCTGCACGCGTCGGCGCAGGCCTTTGCGCAGAAGACCGGCTGCGAGTTGATCTGCGTGACCGCCGGAGCGCGAGGGGCGGGCTTGTTGAAGGATGGAAACTGGTTCTGGTCGGAGGGCCGCCCCATCCGGGTGAAGGACACGGTGGGGGCGGGGGATTCCTTTCTGGCGTCGCTCGTGGAAGGATTACTGCGGGGAGAGCCGCGTCCGCAGAGAATGCTGGATCGCGCCTGCCGGCTGGCGGAGTTTGTGGCGGGCCGCGACGGGGCGACACCGCGGTACCGGGTGAGCGGCGACACGGGGTTTGAGGCAGTGGGGTAGAGTTTCTGGAGACTGCGGGTTGCGGGGCGTCCTGATCCGGGCATAATGAACCGGTGCATGGGTTGCCGGGTGATGGAGTTCCAACCGGACCGAACCACAATCATCAACACACAGGATTATGCCGGAAGTTGGAAGCAACCAAACGGAATTACTCACGAACCTGGCCATCTCGGGACTGATCATCCTGGCGGCTTGCTTCGTCTTTTACTTTCTCCGCCGGGCGGTGGATTTCGTTGCCAGGACCACCAAGTTGTCCGACAGCGCCATGCCCGTGCTTCAAATGGTTTTGCGGCTCGGGCTGGTCATCCTCACGGCGGCGTTGGTCGGGAGCGTGTTTAAGCAGAACATCTTCACCGGTCTGGTGACGGTGGCGGGTCTGGTGGCCATCGGGTTTGTCGCGGTGTGGAGCATTCTCAGCAACGTGCTGTGCACCTTTGTGCTCATCCTGTTCAAACCCTTCGCCATTGGTGACGAGGTCGAATTCCCGGCCGAATCGGTGGGCGGAAAGGTGGTGGATTTGAGCCTGATGTACACGACCTTGAAAACATCGGACGGAGCGTTTGTGCAGATCCCCAACAACATGTTTTTTCAAAAGATCTTCAAGCGCCGGGTGGGGACAAATCAGACGACCCTGGAGGATCAACTGGGCAAGGACAAACCGGCCGCCTGAGTTGTTGGAGGGATCCGGCGGTTTTCAGCGAAGGGGGCGCCGTGGGAGCATTGTATCGTCACACCATTTGTTCGTGTGTTCACAGGGCGGCATTCCGTCTTGCCACTGTCTGATAAATTCCCTAGTCCTTGTGGCTCAATAACCGAATGCTTATGTCAACCCTCGCTGGAAAACTCGGTATCGTGTTTGGCGTCGCCAACAAACGCTCAATTGCCTGGGCGATCGCCCAGGCGTGGCATCAGGCCGGCGCGAAGCTGGCCTTCACCTATCAGGGCGAACGCCTCAAGGAAAACGTCGAGGAACTCGCCGGCACATTCGGGAAGGACACGCTCATCCTGCCCTGTGACGTGACGAAGGACGAGGAAATCGACCGTGTGTTCGCGGAAGTCGGAAAACAATTCGGCAGGCTTGACCTGATGCTGCATTCGGTGGCCTTCGCGCCGAAGGACGCGCTGGAGGGGGATTTTGTCAACACGAGCCGCGAGGCGTTCCGGGTGGCGCATGATGTGAGCGCCTATTCGCTCGTGGTGCTTTCGCGGAAGGCGGCGCCACTGATGATCGACGGAGGCAGCATTGTGGCGATGACCTATTACGGGGCGGAGAAGGTGGTGCCGCATTACAACGTCATGGGTGTGGCGAAGGCGGCGCTCGAGGCCTCGGCTCGATATCTGGCCTATGATCTGGGACCGAAAAAAATCCGTGTGAACTGCATCAGTGCCGGACCGGTGAACACGCTGGCGGCGCGCGGCATTGCGGGGTTCATGGAGATGTTGAAACACTACGAGGCGCACACGCCCCTGAAGCGCAATGTGCTGCCGGACGAGCTGGGCGCGACCGGAACGTTCCTTGCCGGCGCCGGCGCGGCCGCGATCACGGGCCAGACGATCTACGTCGATTGCGGCTATCAGATCATGGGGATGTAACGGGACAAACCAGGGAGGGTGAGGTCCATGCGATCAGGATGGGTGTGCCGGGAGGATCCGGTACGGGTCCGCGGATTCCGGCCGCGGCGACCAACATGGAACCTGAGCACACATCGATGTCTTCGGTCGCCATTGAGGCGCAGCGGGAGCGTCTCCGGCGGACGCTGATGCGCGCCAACACCGCGGCGCTGGTGGTGTTGAGCGTTCTCATCGGCCTGGCGGTCGGGCTGGTCGCCTACGCGATGCGCGCTGAAATCGAGTCGCGCGGGGCGCGGCAGCGGGCGATCGAGGCGGAAGCGGAGCGGCGGTCGGACCGGGAGCGCTTGTGGCGATCCTATCTCGAGCGCGCCCGGGTGGAGCGGCAGAGCGCCCGGCTGGGACGGCGCTTTCAAGGGCTGGACGCGCTGGCCGAGGCGGCGCGGATACGGCCATCCGCGGAGTTGCGTTCCGAGGCGCTGGCGTTGTTGTTTCTCACGGATCTCGAGGAGGAGATGCCGTTGCACCGTCTGGGGCCGCGGTCGCTGGTGCCGGTGTATGATCTGGACCTCGAACGCTATGCCTTCAGCGAGGGCGGGGGAAGGGTGGTGATCCACGCGGCGGACGATCACCGGCTGCTGGCGGGTTTTGATGAGTTCCCGGCCGCTCCCGTGTGGATGCGGTTCAGCGGGGATGGCCGGTATCTGGGCGCCCGGCTGGCGGATGGCGCCATCCGCGTCTGGGAGTTGATCCAGGGCACTGAAGTGATTCGGGCGGAAGGTGATTTTTATCTCTCGCCGGATGGAGCCTTGGATTTCAGTCCGGACAGCGGGCGATTTGCCGCGCTGGTGCAGGGTGACCGGGTGCGGGTGTTTGGACTGCCGGAGGGGGAGGTCGTGCGGGAGTTCGAATGCGGCCCGGAACTTCACGGAGTCCGGTTTCATCCTGACAACCGGTCGCTGGCGATGTCCGAGGGAAACCGGGTGGTGGTGCGGGACGTTGAGTCCGGCGAAACGTGGATCGAATTCCCGCGCGCGGAAGGGGCGATCAACAAGATGCATTGGAGCACGGACGGGCGAACGCTGGCGGCGGCATGCACGGACGGTCTGATCTACCTGTTCGATGCGGAGTCGGGACGCGCGCGGGAGTTGTCGGGACACGACGCCAGCGTGACGCATGTGGCTTTCAATACGCGCGGTGACCTGCTGGTTTCGTACAGCTTTGATGGAACGGCGAGATTGTGGAATCCGGGTACCGGGGAAACGCTGGTGAGCATTCCGAACCTGATCGCGACGATATTCAGCCGGGATGACCGACGGCTGGGGTTTGTGAGGCGGAATGACGGAATTGGCCGGTGGCGCGTGGCGCGCGCCACGGGCCGGCGTCGGATCGCCCTGACGAACCTGGCCGACACGTCCATGAGCGCCGCCCGGTCGTGGAGCGGGCCGAGCGGCCGCGCGTCCGTCGAGGCGACCTGGTTGATGGGCGAAGGGATGTTGTTGGTGGAGGGACCCGGGGGTGAGGAGATTCGCGTGCGTCCCTTGAACGGGCCCGCGCCGGGAGGCGGCGATGATTGGAACAGGGCGCTGGCGATGGATCGGCGTGGGCACTGGCTGGCGCTGGCTTCTGAGCCGCGGCGGATCGAGCTGTTCCGCGCCGGATTGGAAACGGAGAACGTGGCTGCGTTGAGCTGGCCCGGCGACGGGGAGGTGGCCACGTTGCGGTTTGACGGAAGGAATCTACTGGTGGCGGAGGGCACCCTGGGGACGGCGGTCGAGTGGGATCTGGCGGAGCTGGGTGGCGAACTGGAGTCGCTGGGACTGGGCTGGGACGCGCCGATTCCGGAGCCGGAACCGCCGGCGTTGCTGGCGGAGGCGCCGATGTTGGGGCACAGCGTGTTCATTCTCCTGGCGGTGTTCGGGGTCGGGGCGGCCTGCGTGGCGGGATTTGTGACACTACGCCGGCATCGACGTCAGATCCACGGACTGGCGAGGTTGGAGGCACTGGTGGCGAGGCGGGGACGGGAACTGGACCTGGCGCGGAACGAGATTGTGCACAGCCAGAAAATGAAGGCGCTGGGGACGCTTGCCGCCGGGATTGCCCACGACTTCAACAATTTGCTCTCGATCATCCGGATGGCGAACCGGCTGGCGGCGCGTGAGACGCGGGGCCGATCGGAGGTCCAGGAGAATCTGCGCACCATCGAACAGGCGGTCGAGCAGGGGAAACACGTCGTGCGGTCGATGCTCGGCTACAGCCGGGGATCGCTGAGTGAGGATGGCGCGTGTTCGGTGGTCGAAGTGGTTGAGGATACGGTCTCCCTGTTGAGCCGGCAGTTCCTGAGCGGAATCGAACTGGTGCTCGAGCTGGACCGGGAGACGCCCCGGGTGGCGATGGCGGCGGACCGGCTGGAGCAGGTGTTGCTGAATCTGATCGTGAATGCCGCGGAGGCGATGGAGGGACGGGGACGGTTGCGGATTGGCGTGCGCATGCGCGACCACCACTCCGGACGCTGGGTGCTCAGGCCGGAGTCGGCGGGTCGATTTGTGGAATTGAGTTTGACGGATTCGGGCCCGGGGGTGCCGCCGGAAGCGCGCGCCCGGATTTTCGAACCGTTTTTCACGACGAAGACATCAGGCGCAACCCCGGGAACCGGCCTTGGCCTTTCGACGGTTTACACCATCGCGCGCCAGGAGGGGCTGGGGATTCGCGTCGAAAATCTTCCGGACAAGGGAGCCTTGTTCCTCATCGGGATTCCGATCCCATGACGGGGTGGAACGACAAGGCAATGGGGTCGCATCTAAACAAGGCAATGGGGTCGCATCTAAATAATTGACAATTGAGGCGGGGGGCGATCCGATGGCCGGGTATGGCAAGACCGTTGCGGATCGATGTGGCCGGGGCCTGGTATCATGTGATGCACCGGGGTCACCGAGGAGGGATTTTGTTCGGCGATGACAGGGATCGACGCCGGTTCCTGGGACTGGTGGCGGAGTTGCCGGAGCGCTTTGCCCTGGAGGTGCATGCCTTTGTGTTGATGGACAATCACTATCATCTGCTGGCGCGCACCCGTGAACCCAACCTCAGTCACGCGGTGCGCTGGCTGAAC